>NZ_JBNIEW010000008.1:0-143644 GCF_050106715.1 Acetobacter sp. AAB5 | reverse complement strand
TACGCCGCCATCAATATACGCGGCATAAATACCTTGGGCATTCACAGTCATGGCAGACACCACGCCGTTGCTCTGCACGGTAATGCCAGCATCATTCAAGGTTACGCCAGACGCCAGACCACCACCATTCACCACCAGATGATCGTGATAGACCGTAACATCATCAGCAACGCCACCTGAATCGACGATAACATCGTGAACTTCACCACCTGTTACAGCCTGCGCGCTGTTATCCGCCGCACCAGAAACATTTACCCCAGAAACATACCCGTTACCGCCAACAACAAGCGTGCCTTCCGAATCCCCACTAATCTTAATATCCGTCGCAGAAGCTTTAGCGGAACTATCGCCTGTAACATTAAGATGAGCACCTGCAGTAACCGTATTAGATATAGCAGAAACACCACCGCTAATATCTAAACTGCCTGCTTTTAGAACTGTGTTGCTGAGTATAGCACCACTTTCTGCACGCACAGATTCCTGAACGCCAGAGTTCAGAATCACTCCACTTGTCACAGTTGTATCAACCGCAATGGCACCGGAGTGCACGATCATTTCACCCTCACCACTTACTGTGGTACTGGTAACGGATGCGCCATTCTCTACGAGTAAAGCCGTAGGACTACCCCCGGTTGATGTAGTGGAAACGAGGGTATCTGTAACATTGGCACCCGCATTGATTGTGGCGGATGCTGTATCGGTAATGGTTGTGCCAGAAAGTGTTGCACCGCTAGCAGCATAAAGCTCTACACCATCGGAAATGTTGGTATTATCAGCAGTGCCGCCAATAACCCCTATTTGGCCCATGCTGGCAGATGTATCAACTGCGCTGCCACCAGCAGAAATGGTCAACGTGGCACCAGCAAAGCTATCATCATTTTCTGGCAACGATGTGGACGTAACAAGGCCGCCACTTTCAACAGTAATGCTGCCACCGTTTGCGGTAGTAGATGTTGCTGTTCCGAAAACATCCAGCGTATCACCATCATTTAGAATGATACCTTGTGAGGATATTCCAGCAGGAATAGTCGTATCAGTCATATTTACGATCCTTTGAAGTTATTTCTGCATTCTGAGATTTGTGCAGAAATTTCCTTTCCCATTTATTGTTGCATAGTATTGTTAATAAAAAATAAATCATAATTTCTTTTCTATAATATTTATCAAACATATATATAATTATTTATAGAATATTTAATTTTTAACATAATAAAAATGCGGTATGCGCTGCTGAGTGTAGAGAAACACTCAGCAGCACATATAAAACCTATTAAAGATGTTTATTAAAATACTTCACGGATTTTAAATGGCCTGAGCAACTGCCTTTTCCATCTCTTTACCAACCAGATAAGGGCCTGCTGCACGAATAGTTATAGAGAGAATAGCCATTGCATTGTGCGTGATATTTCCGTCCAGCGGCAGAACGGCATCACCATCTGTCCATGCACAATCTTTCCAATCCGTATCATGCCAACCAGCAGGCTTGGATGCCTGAAGATGGGCCGTAATCATCTGTAACTTGCGAGCTGTCTGTACGCGCACATCGGTTACAGCAACACCCAGATAGCGGCGATCATCTACAAACGGACCAATGACATCAGCCGGGCGGCTGGCGCGAGAAACAATCCGCACGCACTTTGTGCCCGGAGGCAGCATGAAGCTGTATTTGTCACCCTGCACACGCATCGGACGAATGCTTGCACCCGTCTGGGTGACAAGGTGCAGATCAGGATCTGTGGTTTGTGCTACAACAACTTCCCTCACATGGGCACCACTCACGCTATTTTCCCGTAATTCCAACTGGCGGAACAGAGGTTCAACGAAAGCCCGATCAACACATAGCGGAGCTGCTGCATCGTCTGCCCATGTGCGTGTCATGCCATTCAGGGTTGCAACCTTGCCAGCCTGATGGAAGGAACGACGATTTCCGGTATCCAGATAGCTTTCCGTCAACATGCCATCAGCGGTAATGACAGAATGCTGTGCCGTTTCTACGTGATAGTAATCATAAGATGTGATGGATTTATCGAAGAAAATCGAAACACCATTTACCAGCATACGAACCGGCACAAACTTGTCCTCAAAGAACAGGCAATGTTCTGGCGTGATCAGCATATCCTTATACGGAACGCCATCGGCAATGGCATCCTTAAGAATACGCACGGGATAACCGGCTTCATCATCTGCTAGGCCAGCACGCACCGTGGCGTGGGACTTGCCAACCCAAACAACTGGGCTGCTGATTTCACGGTTGTTTTGCCAGTCAAAGACAACAACTTCATCACCAATCTGAATGTCTTCTACAGCAACATCGCCTTTTGCTGTGCGAATCATGCTGCCAGACAGAAAACAGACGGTCTCATCTTCAACCAACCAGCCGGTTGTTCCGTCTTGCACAATGGATGCTGTCGCTGGGGGTTCGTAGCCATCGGCAGGCACAACATCCGCATACTGAACGACATTCCCATCTGCCAACTGAACATTGAGCGTGTAGGAACCATCGTCATTATTCGTGTAAATTGCGGAAGTTGGTTCTGCTGTTAAACCGGAAATACCAAAATGCGTATTTTTGGAAATACCATTAACCAGAACGTTGCCCTTAACACCTTTATCACCACTATCATCAATATAAATGGTGTTTACAGTATTTGGATCAACGTTAATGGTGGTTTTGTCCGAGTAGCTAATGCCCGGTTCTGCAAACAATGTGCTATTCTGCTGCATGTTTACAGTGCCGCCCTGCACCCATACAGGTTGATCTGTCGTACCCAGAGAGGCATTGATCAGATTAAGCGTGCCAGCATTATTCAAAGCACCATTATCAAAGGTTACGTGCCCCTGATTATTCATGATGGTGATGGTGCCATCACTGCGATTTTCGGTAACACCACCCAGTTCTACATTGGATGGGGTATCAATGATAATCGTTCCGCTATTTTCAAAACCAGCCGTTGCAAAGACATTCCCAACATATTGAGAATCACCTTGCGCCGTAATTTTAAGCGTGCCGTTTTGCCAAACACTCAGGCTACGGATCTGGTTGTAATCTGGAGCATTGTCCACCACAGTTAGCGGCGTAGTGGTATTACCATCCCAGCTGATATTCACATCCGCATTCTGCTGGCTCTGCGGAACAGGGTTATTCGTCCAGACATTTGCGTCGGATGTATCAACCTTATTGTTGGAAGAATCATACAGCGCCCAGTTGGAAGAATCATTCCAATCATTGCTGGTAGCACCAGTCCACTGCCAAGACATATCATGCTGGTGATAGCTGGTTGGCGTGCTGGAATACTGAGAGGTGTCTCCCCCAGCGTTTGTTGAGCTTGTCGCAATGGCGTTTAGCTGCTGGTGCAGGGTGTTGTCTGTATAAGCACCTGCTGCAGAAGCAGATGATGTATCTTCAATATCCCAGCCAGAAGCTGCTGTATCCTGCACAATAGTGGCTGTAGCAGGCGGTGTATAACCATCTGCCATATGCAGGTTGCTGTATGTCAGATTGCTGCCATCTGCCATATCAATGGTTAACGTATAAGAACCGTCCTTATTCTCTGCATACGTTGCAGATGTAGGCGCAGACGCCAGACCAGAAATACCGAAGCGTGTGTTTTCAGAAATGCCGTTGATAACAACATTCTGAGCATTGGTCGCATCTGCCCCGCCATGCAGAAAACCATTATCCTGCACGTAAAGCGTATTTACTGTTGCCGGATCAACATTGATGGTTGCAATAGATTCAGCCGAATTCATAAAGATGCTGCTATTCTGTTGCAGATTAACGGTTCCACCGCTCACCCACACAGGCTGTCCAGCAGACCCCAAGGACGCGTTGATAAGGTTAACCGTGCCGCCACTGTTCAGATTGCTGTCATCAAAAATTACGTTGCCATGGTTATTCATGATGGTGATGGTGCCATCATCGCGATTCATGGTAACGCCACCGAAATCTACCTTCGATGGGGTATCGATAATAATTGTGCCGTCGTTTTCGAAACCGGCAGTAGCAAAAACATTACCATCGATACTGGAGCCAGCCTGAGCCGTCACTTTTAGCGTTGCATTCTGCCAAACACTCAGGCTGCGAATCTGATTGTAATCTGGCGCATTCACAACAACTGTAACGGAATCCTCGCCACTTGCCGGAGACAGGCTGACATCTGCATTTTGTTCGGCCTGAGGTACGGAACCTTCTGTCGTAACTGGATTATTGGTGCCATCATAAAGCGTCCAGTTAGCGGGGTCGTTCCAATCACCTGTGGCGCCGCCAACCCAGCGCCAAGACATATCATGATGATGGAAACTGGTTTCGGTGCTGTCAGATGATGTACCGCTTCCCGTAGCGATTGCATCATCATTGATTGTTTTAAAATCTATGGGTGAATCTGCCATTACTTTAAACTTTCCTAAATCTTAATTTTAGCAATAAATTATGTTAGTATATTATTATCAATATAAAGTTTTATGTTGTGCCAACAATTTGCCTCGTGTAGTAATTGTTGCGGAGTATCAGGTAGGCAAGTCCACATATTTGATCTTGCCAAAATTAAGATTAAAGCAAGGAACTCTTTTGTTTTTTCAGGAGTTTACGCTTTAATGAATATATCTAAATCGCATCGTAAAATCGGATATGCCCGCGTCAGCACGATAGGCCAGACTCTAGAACATCAAGTTAAAACCTTAAAGGAATACGGATGCCATCGGGTTTATTGCGAAAAGGCAAGTGGAGCCGACACCAATCGGCTAGAACTACGCAAGCTCATTGAAAATCTGAGGGAAGGACAGTCCATTGTGGTCACACGCATTGATCGGCTGGCTCGCAGCACATTTGATCTATTCGCTATAGTTAAAAGTATTACCGATAAAAAAGCTCAATTTTACTCTTTGGCTGAGCCTTGGACCGATACAAGTACCAGCACCGGACGGCTTATGCTAGCTGTTCTCGGCGGTTTAGCTGACGTAGAAAGAGATCTCATCCGCACTCGTACCTCAGAAGGTCGCGCAAGAGCTATAGCTCAGGGAAAGAAGATGGGGCGCCCTCGGCGCATTACAGATATCCAACGCATAGAAATTATTCAAAAACGCAAAAATGGCGAAACACTAGAAAAAATTGCAAAAACTTTTGGCATAAATTCAGGAACTGTTTCTCGAATCATATCTCACGCTAAAAAAAATAAGAATAACCATCATCGAAATTTCCAGAACGTGTCATCAGTTAATTTCAATGATGGTTGAAACGAGTTGGTCGGCTGCTAAGGAATACTGGTGTTAGTCTGCCATAACGCGTTGCGATGCCCTAGACCGTTTGAACCCAACAAACAATCATCTTGCCCAATTGCTGCCAAACCCGTTGGATCTCAAACGCGCAACTGGTCACCGTGATCTGAAATCACTGGATCTTCTACTATCTGCCCATTTCTGAGGAAATTAATCGGCAGATCGAAAAAGCAGAACGTATGCAAAGCATGCTTTTCGCCGATGATGCCAGCAGCCCATGATCGTTGCTTCCATGCTGCGATCCGTCAATGCCTCCCAAAAACGTAACACGCTCTTCCAGAAGCCTTGATGCAAGAAAAGAGAGGCTGGCCCAGCATGAGGACATCTTACTGGAAAACACTCTCATTAAGTCTTTCATTTAGGCCCTATTGCTTCTTTCCACACCCCAAGCAACACCCAGCAACAGAAATGTACCAACACAACATAATACAAGTGATGGCAAGGTCTGCCCCAAGCCAAGCAAAATAAAGAAGCCCAAAATACCAATCCCTTGGGGAAAAGGCCAACGAGACGAAACTACCCTCTGATAAAGAGAACTCCCTGCCAAATAAAGCAGTGGCCCCAAAATCATGGTGAACAATGCTGGACCGGACACAACCTCCAAAGGGTTTTCCAAAAGGATGTCCATACCAACGGCTGTTACAATAATACCAGCAATCAGAACGGCATGAATATAATGGAAATAGGCCCCCAAGCGGCCCGGATCGGGAGAATGCTTGATGGCATGCTCTGCTTGTTTTGTGGAGGTTCCAAAGTAAAGCCACCACATGGCAACTGTGCATAGAAAACTGGTAAAAAATCCCAGTAATATTGGCATTGTCCATTGTGCCGCACGCGCCATGGAGAGCCCGGATGCCATGATTGTTTCACCTAACGCCACCATGACGAAAAGCTGACATCGTTCAACCAAATGACTGCCTGAAATTGTCCAGTCTGACGTATATGACCGCCCCAGAAACGGAAGCCAAAAACCAAACATGGGAGAGATATATTCACATAGAACAGCCGCGCTCCAAAACATAAGGCGCTCATTAAAAGGAAAGAACGCACCTGCAATCCAACACGCCCCACTGATCACATTCCACCCCAGAATGCGTTTATAATTGGGGAGCAAGGCATGATTTGCAGGTAATTTGGCAACAACAAAAGCTGATCGCCCCATCTGCATTACTGTATAGCAGATAGCAAAGCTTAGCCCCCGCGCACCAAATGCTTCCGGAGCAGCAGCACCGCACAATAAAGCAAGTGCCATAGATGCAAACAAAACACTGCGTAATGATGCGGAGCGTGGGTCAAACCAGTTGGTGACCCATCCTGTATATTGCCATCCCAACCACGCGGCAAACCACAGGACAAGGGTTTGCAAGAAACCAATCCATCCTAAATGATGAAGTAATCCGTGGCTAATTTGCGTAACAAGAAAAACGTAAATCAGATCAAAAAAGAGCTCCTCTGTTGTAACCTCAACATGCCCATTTTCTGATTTTCGAATAAATGAATGAATTGGTTTATTTTGAAATGTCATTAGAAACTCTTTCTCACCCCGACATACCGTTTGCCTTACCGCTAATTCTATCTTTTATGAGGAAGAATCAAGACATCTCATGCAATACAGAGATTGCCAAAATAATTGCGATTTTCTCTATTTCCCCAACGTTCAAACGGTGCCAATGACATGATGACCGTTAGATAGAGCTTCGGCGTAACCCAAGCAGCTACTGACGCCAGTCATGAACAGACGTTGTGTTTCTGATGATGTCATATCTGCATTTTCTTCTGATTTTTAGTAAAGTATTCAATATTTACCCTTTGATCCCTGTAAACGCGGACTTTACAATGATCACCATGCACAAGCCCGCATCCACTTTGCAGAAAAATCCGATTTTTCTTATTGAAAAGCCATAAAGTAATAATGATGTTAAAGTTTCATACCACCTGAAGCTTCGATACGCTGCGCATTGATCCAGCCAGTATCAGGCCCCAGTAATGCCGCAACCACACCACCAATGTCATCAGGACGCCCTGCGCGACCAAGTGCTGTAACCGAAGCAATATAATGATTAATCTCATTATTATCGCGCACCGCGCCACCACCAAAATCAGTCTCAATCGCACCAGGTGCGAGGGTATTCACCGTTATTTTGCGATCCGCCAATTCCGTAGCCTGATAGCGTGTCAGAACTTCGATGGCCCCTTTCATTGCTGCATAGGCCGCATAGCCAGGCAAACAAAAACGTGTCAGGCCTGTTGAAATATTGAGAATACGGCCACCATCTGCCATGAGCGGCACGAGTTTTTGCGTTAGAAAAAATACGCCTTTGAAGTGAATATTTACCAAAGCATCGAACTGATCTTCAGTCGTTTCCATCAATGAAGCATAAATCCCAATTCCGGCATTATTAACCAAAAAATTGAAATGCTCGACTTGCCATTGAGCAAGTGTTTGACCGACTTGGTTGGCAAATGCATCGAAGCCACCAACATCTGCCACATCTAATTGCAATGCCTTCACGCGATGACCCTGCTGGATCAGTTCTTCTTCTACTTTTCGTGCACCTTCTAAGTTGCTCCGATAGGTGAAGATAATATCAACGCCCTGTCGTGCCAGGTGTTGAACCATACTCAAGCCCAACCCTTTGTCTCCGCCGGTAACGAGTGCAACTGATGTCGTAGCGACCATTTTTTGTCTCCGTTTTTTTAACGGTAAACAATATAAAGATAGAAGCCTTGCTGATAACCATCTCAGTGATGTACAGACCTGTCATTGTTTTCGAACAATGCGCACGTAGCAAACGGTCATTGCTAGTTTCTTTTTGGTAAACGCTAGATCCTGTTAGAGCTTAGACCAAGTCCGAGCCACATTTTAATATCTAGAGGCCAATAGCAGTTCATGGGCCTGACCTGACGCCAGAACAAAGCTGATAGCTTTTCCATGTCCGTCTGTGATCATGCAGGCAAACCGCTTCAATCAGCGGTTCTCAGATCACCCATGTTTCCGTCCGTGAAATTACCAGGCCCGCCTTCTACTTCCATCTCTATATTATAGAATGAATTTCAAGCACACACAGGGCCTAAAGCACAGCCCACTGCCGCAATAGATTATGATATGTGGCCGTTAAACCAAGCACAGCAGGATGATCATCCGGCAGCAGTTTTCTGACATCTATAATTGATTGATCAAACTGGTACAAAAGCGTGCGCTGTGTATCATCCGCCACCATGGATTGAGACCAGAAAAAAGAAGCCCAACGGCTGCCACGTGTTACCTTTTCTACACTATGCAAGCTTGTAGAAGGATAGATAACCATATCCCCTGCAGGGCAACGGATTTTCTGATTACCATACGTATCCTGTATCACGAGTTCTCCGCCATCATACTCTTCCAGATCACTTAAAAATAATGTGGAGGACACATCTGTACGAATACGAAAACCTGCTCCCGGTAAATGACGAATGGCATTATCTACATGGGTATGAAAACACATGCCCTCATCATACCGATTAAACAGTGGCGGAAAAACGCGTAGCGGCAATGCTGCGCTGTTAAACGTTGGATTACGCCCCAACGCTTGCAGAATAATTTCTCCCAGTTCTTGGCTTTCTGCACTTTCTTGCGGAATCTGAAGATTAAACTTTGCTTTTGCAGATTGATCCCCTGCAGTAACCTTACCATCAACCCATTGCGATTTTTCCAACGTCTTACGGCAATAGAAAATTTCTTCCGCAGTTAGTACATTAGGAATATGAACAAGCATAACCGTTCTTACCATCCAGCTAGGTTTTTGCGTGAGAATGTTTGTGATCATTACCTGAATGCTGCGGCAGAATTTTTAGAAGCATATCCGAAGCAGACTTACCTGAGCGTGAAGCAATCTCATCCAGTGTTTCTGATGTAGAGCGCACTGTATAACCATCCTGCGTTAAACGTGCATCTAGTTCGGCTGGCGATACGTGTAACAGAGGCGCCAGATCTGTAAGTGGAGCATGCGTTAAAACCGGAAAAACTCGAGCCGCCGGGTTCCCACCTTTATGACCGGTTGTTAGCATAAATACCCCTGCAGCCACTAAAGAAATCATGCATGCAACTATCATTGTTTTATTACGAAAATAGAGCAAAAACTGAGGCCAGTTGCGCCACATATGCATAAAAAAAGGCAGTAATAATACCATACTGAGCCATGTATGCATGGAATGAAACATCCCTGGCATCCAATGAAAAAACAGGGCTGTTCCAGAAATAGCTGAAACAATAAACAAACCCGTGATAAACGGAGTAGAATATTTTTTTATAACGACATTCATGAAAACCATACCCTGTTAAAAACGATTGATATTGGAAAGCAGATTTTATTTTAAACACTCTCACAAGAATGAGAGAAACGTTCTTTTGCTCTTTCTAATATTTTGCAAAAACGTTTATCTTTTATACCATAAAGAAGCTTTTCCATTGCCCGGAAAACATCTTCAAACCCAAAATCAAGGGCACCTTCAAGACATAGTAAGGCGGATTCCATTTCTCCGTGTAAAAGGTGATAACGCGCCATATTCAGATATCCCCAACAATCTTCAGACTTTATGGCCGCCCGGAAAAAAGCAATGGATTTTCTGCGATCAAGTTCGGGAATAAGTCCGTCCTCAATAATCAGGCCAAGCATATTAAACGCTTTAGAAACACCATGTTGTGCAGAAAGAATATACAAATGATATGCCTTTTGCGGATCTTTTTTTACACCTTTTCCGGCCAAATAAAGATCTGCCAGATTAAACATGGCCCACCCTTCCCCCATGAAAGCAGCATGAGAAAAATACATTGCGGCAATAGATGCATTGCATTTAACACCCCAGCCGCGCTCATACGCACGACCAAGCATGTTTAACGCACGAGAATCACCAGAACGTGCTGCAACTTCAAACATACTAAAAGCATCTGAAAATTTGCCATTATTCAGATAAATCTGCCCAAGCATAAGTTGCACATTCACCGTAGATACAGAATGACATGCCTTGTCTTCCGGGCAATTTTTATCAAACGTGCTATCACCTGAAATAGGTTTCATAAAACGCACCATAAAAACAAAGCATGCATCATAAACCTCTTATATCCCTGACAGATTATCAGAATGTCACACCAATATTCCCGATAAAGTACCGACCAGATGCAGGCACTACGCGCGAACCAGAGAACGAGGAGGCATAATTCAACTTATTGGTGATGTTGTTGGCATTAAATGACACACGATAATGCTTGTAATCCCATGACAACATGCCATTCAGCAGAAATGTATTTGGAATACGCGCCGTATTTGCCGTATCCGGACCTGCCCAATAGCCAGATGAGTATTGCACGCCACCACCAATTTTTAACGTACCCCACTCTGGGTTAAGAAGTTGCCGGGAAAGATCATACGAACTCCAGACAGACATTGTATTATGTGGCACTTGCGGAGCCGTTTTGCCATTATCTCCCGTGCTGCTATGGGTTACACGCCCATCCATGTAGGAATAAGATGCAAAAATCTGCCAATCCCGTGTAAGTTTTCCGTTGGCGCTTAATTCCACACCACGAATACGCCGCCCACTTCCAGAATCTGCAAAGCCTGTTTCCATATCACCATTTACATCATAGTAGCGGGAATTATTTTCACTGATCTGGAAGAAAGCAACCGTTGTTCCCAACCGTTTGTGCAAAAAATCTGCCTTGCTGCCAAATTCAAACAGATCACTTCGCTGTGGTGAAAGGTTAACGCCTTTCTGTGCAACATCTCCTGCTTGCGGCTTGATGGTAACCAGAGAGGATACATCTGTTCCTACTGGCTTATATGAACGCGCAAACGTGAAGTAGAAAGAAGCATTTTTTAAAGGAGAATACATAATGCTGGCGGATGGACTCCAGCGGTCAGATTTCTGCTCTGCACGCCCCTGCGCTGCCTTGGAACGTGCGTAATATGTGCTGCTGAAGGAATCCCAGCGGCCCGTTCCAAAAAGAGAAAGCTGCTTGGTTAACTGGATACGATCAGAAAAAAACAATCCAACATCTCGAGCATTGGCATTTCCGTAACCAGAAGATGGAAAACTAACAGATGTGCCAGAATAAAAATATTGTGGATTGCGAATGGTCTGGTCATTCACCCGATTGGTAAAACTACCGGGCCAACGGGAATCACTCGCGTAATTTACATCCACACCAGCTTTAATATCGTGATGTACAAATCCTGTTTTAAACTGTGAACGCCCCATTAGGATATTTTGTACACCCCACCCTTCCTGACGGTAAGCAGCGCCGCCACCTGCACCATAAGGCAACGCGTAGTTGCCACCAGCCAGAAAAGCTGTTGCGCATGCCCCAGAACACGCAGCAGGCGTTGTAGCTGTATAATCACGATTATACATGCTTAAACGTGTATCATTCGTAAGCGTAAACCAACGTGAAATCTCAGATTTAAGAGAAGATGTCAAAGAATGAATGTTAGAACGATCAAAATCGAAATTACGTGTATAACTGGTGTTTCTAGAAAGACCATATTCCGTAATAGGACGATAAATCCCATTTACCTGGATCATGCTCACACCATAATCGGGCTTGCTATCACTGTTCAACCATTGCCAAGTTAAATGCCAAGATGTTTTGCTACGTAAGCCAACACCAAAATCAACCGCGGCTCCATATCTGTTTGAAGTGACATTATTGCGGTCAACTACATCCTGTTTGTTGAACATTCCGTTGACACGAATAGCCATATCATCATTGATTTGATAATTGATATCGCCAACACCACGGAAGAGCGGGCCACTTCCAAAGGACTGGTCATAACTGTAACTGTTGCCAGCATGTGCATGCTTCTGGCTTTGGTTGATAACCCCACCAACATTGCCCGCGCCAAAATATTCGCCTGATGGACCTTTAATAACTTCAACACTTTCCGTATTGAAAACATCCCGCGTATATGTGCCAAAATCACGCAGGCCATCTGTATAAATATCTTGCCTGGCCTGTAGCCCACGGATACGGAATTGATCACCATTCAGACCACCAGCACCTTCCCCCGTTGAAAGCGTAATGCCCGGAACATTACTCAGCGCCTGGTCCAGTGTAAAAGCACGCTGTTGCTTCATAAGCTCCTGCGGCACCACGTTAATGGTCTGGGGAGTCTCACGTACGGAAGCAGGCATACGTGAAATATTAAGAATTTTACTATTGGTATTCCCAGCTTCATAGGACTCATTTTTAGCTTCAGCATGCCCACCCACCCGTACTGCGGAAAGTTTAATAGATGTATCGGATGGAGCAGGCTGAGGCGGTTGCGCTGCATCTTCTGCCCGCGCTTTGCTTTCTGTAACACCCAATCCCACAGATACACCCAAAGCAACAGCCACGCGCAGGCCCTTGCCTTGTGAACTCGGGTGAGACAACTCTGATCGACTCATTTGCCGCACTCCTGGTGAACCCTAGCTTCTGGTTCACCTTAATTAGATAATAGGGACGAAACGGCTACTTGATAATCATTCTCATATTTAGAGGCAAATGATTATCAATATCATATATTATCAAATCGTATGAGTGTGTGTTTGCTGCAACAGGGCGTTGATCGCCCAAAAATATCTGCGAATTAAAATTCGTAAAATAAATTTTAATTTTTCAATACGTTAGCCAGATATCACTGTTTACAAAAGACATTTAGCCATCTGGATCATACAGACGCTTTGCAAAATATTAGGACATTCACACTTAGATGATAGTGATTCTCACTTGCGCATTGGTGGACGCTTTGTTATTTGCTGCTTGAGATATGGCGCGCGTAAGAAAGCATAGGGCACCTTTTTCTAATTACGCCATCGGTTGTTCCCTATAGGTTCTTCCGCTCATCGCTTCATTATATGTATTTGCGAAAGCACTTGGTCTCTTATGCCCTTATCAGAATCATCCACTCAGATTCCGCTTTCTTTCTCTCCATGGGAGATGTTCCTGAATGCAGGCTTTGTCGTGCAATGTGTCATGATGCTTCTGGCACTTGCTTCGCTTCTGACGTGGACCATTTTTATCGCCAAATCTGTTGAATTTTTAAGTGTTCGCAGAAAGCTAAAAACAGCAGAAAAAACGCTGGAAGAAGCCGGCACATTGGCTTTGGGAGAAAAAAGCACACGCCAAAACAGTATTGCCCACACACTGGTTATGGCTGCGGAAACTGAAAAAGCTGTTTCTTACGATATTCCCAATGATAACGAAGGGCTTAAGGAACGTATTGTTTTACATTTAGAGCGTCTGGAAGCTGCTGAAGGGCGCCGCCTGATGCGCGGCACAGGCTTATTGGCCACCATTGGTGCAACATCACCCTTTATTGGGCTATTTGGCACTGTGTGGGGAATTATGACATCTTTTACAGGCATTGCCGCCAGTAAAGCCACCAGCCTTGCTGTGGTTGCCCCGGGTATTGCAGAAGCCCTATTGGCCACTGCACTTGGGCTTGTAGCCGCCATTCCTGCCGTGGTGATCTACAACCATCTTGCGCGCCAATCTGCATCCTGCAGGGCACAAGTGGCAGATCTGACATCCCTTGTAATGCGCTTGGTTTCTCGTGATCTTGGCCGCACGCACAAACTTACAACAAGTGCCCAGATTACTCCCTTTGATGTCAACCGTATGGTTGGGGAATAAACCATATGCGCCGTATCCAGCATGCTGATGAAAACCCGCATGAAGCAAGCGAGATCAATGTAACGCCTTTCATTGATGTCATGTTGGTGCTTTTGGTAATTTTCATGGTGACAGCCCCTCTTACCACAGTAAACGTGCCTGTAGATCTTCCTTCATCAACGGAAAAACCAGCTCCACGCCCAGAAAATCCAGTTTTTTTAACTGTAAATGCCGATCATGCACTGACACTTGGTGAAGAGAGTATCTCAACCGACAACCTGCCAAAAGCGTTAGAAACAGCAACCAAGAGCAACAAGGATGAACGCATTTTCCTGCGCGCAGACAAAACGGTAGATTACGGCACACTGATGAGTGTAATGGATAAGCTTCGTTCTGCTGGTTATCTCAAGGTTGCTCTTGTTAATTTGCAAGGTCAGGCAGCTGGCTCTGCTCCAGCAACAAAGACTGAGCAATGAGCGCAACAACATTGTTTTCCGATTGGAAAATTCATCAAACACGCAGAACCAGAAAAGAAGATACTTTCCGTTGGGGCATGTCTTTTTTGATTGTTATATCCTCAGCAGGAATCGCCACTTTATCTTTCCTGCACATGCCTCATACAATTCCGCCTATGCCGGAGGCCCCGCCAGCAGCTATTGCTATTGATATGGCACCAGAACCTGTTGCAATCCCTTCTCCACCTACAGATACACCACCCGGCCCCCACCAAACAATTTCAGAATCAGCTCCCTCTCCTGTTGATCCCGCTAAGCTGGAGGCTCCTCCTGCGCCTGCCCCGCAGCCACCCCTTCCTGTTCCCAAACTCGAAAAACCACGTAAAATTATAAAAAAACACAAACCTACCGTAAATCTCAAAAAACCAAATCCTGACAAAACACCACCGGCAGAAAAAACAACAGCTCCCCCATCCTCCAAAGCGCCACCAAACCAAACACAGGCAGCGCCTATCGATGGGTCATCTTCTTCTCACGCTTCCCAAAATCCAGCTACATGGCAAGGAGCTTTGCTGGCTCGGCTGGAGAAATATAAACGTTATCCTGCAGAAGCTATGTCTGCTCATCAGGAAGGTGCGCCCAGGCTACATTTTACCATGGACCGAAAAGGACATGTAATTTCGGCACATATTGAAAAAAGCTCTGGCCATTCATTGTTGGATAACGAAGCTTTAGCATTGGTACATCGTGCAGAGCCGTTACCTAGCCCACCCGAAAGCGTGGCAGGCGATTCCATTACCCTCACTGTGCCAATAGAATTTTATATGGAACACACACCGGACTAAAAATTACTTCTTTAATAATCAACTTTTAATACCTATACAGTGTGTTAAGAAAATACGTTCCTTATCCTATTTTCTGGCGCAAGAGCGCCCATTCTGCCTCTACGCTGTCTGCAACGCGCCGTGCCACGGCAGATAAAGGGCGCGCACGATCATGCGCAAGCGCCAACCGCAAGGGAGAAACATGCGCCCCTGCCAGCGGGGTAAAAGCCATGTCTCCATTTTGGGCCTCATCCATCACATCCAGATAACTGAGAATAGTAATCCCTAGCCCAGCCTTAACCAAAGACTTTATCATCTGCACATTATTTGCCCCAGAAATCATATTCGGGTTCACCAAAGTATCTGCTTCCAGTTTTCTAAAAACAGACGAAAGTGCCAATGGTTCTTCTGGCACAATCACTGGGTATTCTGCACAAACTGAAAACCGAGCTGAAGAGTGCTGAGTGACTGGGTGCTGCGGCAGGCTCACCACTCCAAGTGGAAAAGAAAGCATGGAACGCACCTGCAAGTCTCGCAAATCTGCGGGGTCTAACAAAAATGCTAGGTCTCCTTCTCCTGCAAAAAGACGTTCCCCCAATTCTGCATTATCATGGATATGGATATTCAGAACAATTCCGGGGTATTGTTCTTTTAGGCGTGCAGCAATGCTGGGCAAAAATACGCGCGCCAAAGCCTCTGGGGCCAAAATATCTATACGTCCACGCCGCATACCCTTTAAATCATCAATCTGGCGGTTCAGGCTTTCAAAATCCTTCGCCCACCGGCTGGCATGCGCATAAAATAACTCTCCCACCGCTGTTAAACGCATACCGGAAGAAAGGCGCTCAAATAGCGGCGTTTGAAGGGCCTGCTCTCCCAAAAGGATATGTCTATCAATTGCAGAGGCCGCAATATGCAGATCTTCCGATGCTTTACGTATGGAGCCATGCCGTGCCACAGCCAAAAAATAGATCAGAAAGCGCGAAAAGGGATTCATTGACCTGTTCTCAGTTTGAGAATGCATACTGCATGAAATAGATATATCCGATAATATACGCTTGATGAAACACTGTCTCCTAAAGGAACGGGAAACATTCCCTATTCAGGAGATTGAGCTGTGACATCCCCAGCCTGCGCCCGCCCCGCTGACACCAAACTCCCCCGTGAGCTCAGTTTTGATGCTGATGATTGGCTTATTCTGGCCTCATACTGGCATCCCATTGCCCTTGTGCGTGAACTGGAAGACAAGCCATTAGGCGTAACGCTACTTGATGCACCTTTGGTTGTTTATCGGGCTGGGGAAGAAATTGTTGTGGCAGATGATCTGTGCCCGCATCGTGGCGTGCCACTCAGCATGGGGAAGGGTAACGGCCAAACAGTTGCTTGCGCCTATCATGGCTTCCAATTTGGCCATCAAGGCCGATGCGTACGGGTTCCCGCTCACCCGGATAACGCTATTCCTTCCCGCCTGAACCTGCGGACTTATCCTGTGGTAGAAAGATATGGCTTGATCTGGACGTGCCTACGCCCACAGGAAAATGCAGAGATATCTCTTCCGTCCATGCCGCATTGGGATGAAGCAGGTTTCCAACACATTAACTGCCCTTGGATAGACATTGCCGGCTTTGCAGGGCGGCAGGTTGAGGGCTTTATCGACGTTGCTCATTTTGCATTTGTGCATACAGAAACTTTTGCTGACCCAGACAACCCTATAGTGCCAGCATACATGCCCAAAATGACACCCTATGGATTTGAAGCAGAATACCGCAGCAATGTAGGCAACTACCCTATTGGGCACTCAGAACGTGGCCGACCAGATTTTGAATGGCTGCGCCATTTTCGGGTGCATGTTCCTTTTACGGCCACGCTGGAAATTCATTTTCCCGATAACGGCAGGCTGGTCATCATGAATGCAGCGTCTCCTGTTTCCGCCAAGAAAACGCGCATGTTTGCACCCATGTGTCGTAACTTTGATACCGACCTACCTTTGCAGGATGTTTATGATTTCAACCTGAAAGTTTTTGAGGAAGACCGCGCCTTGGTAGAAGCCCAGAAACCCGAAAACCTACCACTTGACCCTTCTTTGGAAGTGCATGTGGTGGCAGATCGCAGTTCCATTGCTTACCGGCGCGCCTTACGCACCATTGGCTTGAGCCAGTTCTTTACCGCTTGAAAGGATAAGATCATGGCTCCTTCTTCTTCCGTGAAGGTGAACACAGGAGCCAGATCGCCTAATGCTGCCTCAGAACGCGTAGCCCCTTACCCATACTGAATTTCTAACATTCAAAATAAAAATATGGTCAAACCCCGCATCATTACATCCATGTAATTATATCCCTATAATCTAGGGTTTTATGCCTGAATATTCACCTTACACATTGTTTACGCCTAGAAAACTCAAGAAAAAGAGATATACCCTCTCTTCCCAAACGATATAAACACGCGTTACCCTATGTGAGTCTGCGCGTATATTCTTGATATAACACTATATATTCCATCAGGATGCACCACAGGCACAAAAACAAGAACAGAAAGATTTTTAGGCGTGCTTCCATCATCTGCTCCCCTTTCCAGTTCACACCAACGCTTCCTTTACCTTCAGGTTCTGGTGGCTGTGGGTGCAGGCATTGCCGTGGGTGCAATGTTCCCCTCTGTTGCCACCGCACTTAAACCGCTGGGAGATGGGTTTGTTAAACTTATCAAAATGGTCATTGCACCTGTTATTTTTCTAACAGTGTGCACAGGCATTGCTGGCATGGCGGACCTTAAGCAAACAGGCCGCGTAGCAGGCAAAGCCATGCTGTATTTTTTGTGTTTTTCCACTTTGGCACTAGCCATTGGCATGCTTGTGGCTAACGTTCTGCAACCCGGTGCTGGGCTGCACATTCGTCCCGAAAGCCTTGATACAAGTTCTGTTACACAGTTTGTAAGTGCTGCCGCACAGCATCATTCTTTTGCAGATTTTTTGTTGCAGATCATTCCTTCCACAACCGCCGGAGCATTTACATCGGGTGAAATTCTGCAGGTTCTGCTGGTTGCCATCCTGTTTGGCATCAGTCTGGCAAAAATGGGTAAAGCGGGGGAAGCTGTCCTTAACCTGTTTTACAGCCTGACAGAACTTGTTTTTGGGGTTGTACGTTTGGTGATGTATCTGGCCCCTGTTGGGGCTTTTGGTGCCATGGCTTTTACCGTAGGTAAGTTTGGCCTGCATTCCATTCTGCACCTGCTTGCCTTGGTGCTAACATTCTATCTTACGGCCATTCTGTTTGTAGGCGTTGTTCTGGGTGTTGTGGCACGATTGGCTGGTTTTAGCATTCTGCGGCTCTTGGTCTTTCTAAAAGAAGAGCTGCTGATTGTGTTGGGCACCAGTTCTTCTGAATCCGCCCTACCCGGTTTGATTGCCAAATTGGAACGGGCTGGCTGCTCCCAAGGGATTGTAGGGTTAGTTGTACCCATGGGCTATTCCTTTAATCTGGATGGCACCAATATTTACATGACTCTTGCTGCGCTGTTTATTGCGCAGGCAACTGATGTGCACCTAAGCTTTCAGGAACAACTTGCCCTGCTGCTAGTTGCTATGGTGAGTTCCAAAGGTGCTGCTGGTGTAACAGGCGCTGGTTTTATTACTCTGGCTGCCACACTTTCTGTTGTGCCCAGCGTGCCTGTGGGTGGCATGGCCCTTATTCTGGGTATTGATCGTTTTATGTCTGAATGTCGTTCCCTTACCAATCTGGTTGGTAACGCTGTTGCTGCTATTGTTGTCTCACGCTGGGAAAATGCGTTGGATGATACGCAACTTCATGAGGCCTTACACACGCAACCACAAATTACAAAAACACCTTCAGTCTGATACCTCTTTTCCGTAGGTAGCTCTTATGGCTGCCTACGGATTTCCTGTGTTTGTAATTGGGAATAAACCTTGTTGTAACAGTGTATTTTTGTAAACTTTTCCTTGAATATTCGTTATAACAGAAAAAAATCCTTGAATCTTTTTAATTGTAATTTAATTTCCATAATCTGAGATAATAAAAACAAAAAGAAACGTGAGAACTGAAAAATGTTTGCTAAAATTACAAAATCTATTTTTTAAAGAGAAAGCAACCAGCCACCTTTCCCTTTAATCTTCGTATTTCTTTTCCCTTGTTTCAGAGATGTGCCGTTGCTGCATTCCACTTGTACGCAATGGCCGTTCTTGCGCCATGAGGATCGGGCAATGCCCTCAACTTATATCATTTCAAATTCAGAACAAAAAACATCACGCTACCAGCAAGAGTGTTTATCCGTTCTTCGTTTGCTTTATGTCGGGACAGTTCTTTTCACATTTGATATTGCTTTTCACGCCACCTCTGCGCGCGCTCAACAGAATGAAACTGCTAAGTCTTTTGAGAAACCAGAATTTTCTTCAAAACCTATTGTTAACGCCGAGATACCGAAAAAACATAAGCGCCCGATAGCTGAAGAACGTCTGGACGCTCTGTTTGATACTGAAAGCCTTTCCTATCTGTTAAACCATAATAATACAGCGTTACGCAGGCAGGATATCAGTGCGGGGTATTTTGTTGCTGAACAGGCCTTTGGCAATCTGGCCCCAGGCCTTAAACCTTGGCGCGACAGACTAAGTGAACGCGGCTTTACCTTTGAGTTAACATATAAAGGTGAAGGTATGGCCAACCTTGCTGGCGGTCTTTCAAAAGGTATGGATTATACGCATGAAATTCGTGCCAGCATGTTATTTGATCTCGGTAAGCTCACCGGTTGGAATCCGCTACAAGGGTGGTACCTGCATGGCATTGTTATGAACCGTGAAGGCCGACAAGTCGGTTGGGATCATGTTGGGGAAAGAAATGTACTTCTTACAGAAGTATGGAGCATTCACGGCCCTGCGGCGGCCCGCCTTGCCGATCTGTATCTGGAAAAATCTTTCCTCCACAACCGTATCAATATCAATGTCGGGCGCATTTCACTTACACACACCTATTCTACTTCTATTTTACTGTGCACATTCATGACCATGTGCTCTGCCCCCATGGCTATACGAGAACCGGCAGGTTGGAGCGTTTACCCCAAAACATCATGGGGAGGCACAGTGCGCTTTCGGCCAACGCATGATCTTATCCTGCGCACTGGTATTTATCGCATAGGCCCCAAAGCACGTGACAATACAGGTTGGGCATGGGGCGATGAGCCTTATACAGGTATTCAAACTCCCATTGAGTTAACGTGGGAACCGTTTTTTGGCACGCGCAAGCTTCCGGGCCATTACAAAATTGGTTTTGGGCATGACACATCTCCTTACCCCGATATGGTCGGCACCATTCCCGCCGCTTTTGCGGGCTCTGTGCATCCGCACAAGCTCAAACCGCGTGATACATTTTATATAGAGGCGGACCAGATGGTGTATCGCAGCCATGGCGAACATCAGATGGCTGGCGGATATGTGCTAGCTGGCTTCATTCATAACACGCCAAGTAACTCCACATTCTCAAACGAGTTCTACGCAGGGGCTTCCCTTTTGGGTATTATCCCCCACCGGCCTTTGGATCGGCTGGGCGTCATGTATTCCTATTACCAACTCAGCCCACGCTTGGCCTATGGGCAGCGTATGCAGGAAGCTGCGGGCGTTCCCCTTGGCCCCTATATCAATGGGCCACAAACGCATTCTGCAATTCTGGAAGCATATTACGGCATTCCCGTCACACCGGGCTTGGTTATTACACCCGAGTTTGAATACATGATGCGCCCCGGAGAAACCTCGGTTATTCCCAATGCTATTCTGGCAGGGCTTAAGGTTATTGCTGCCCTGTAAGACAAAGCGGGGCGCAAAAACATCTCACCTGCCCTGCTTTTCTCATACTGGCACCAAACCTGCTTATTGCTAGAATATATATTCGAACAGATGGATGGTGCTGCGCAAGCGGCTTGAAAGGGAATGCCGTGCACGGATTTCTGCCTCAAATTGAAGCAGAATCTCATAGTCGGCAGCTGCTCCCGCAACTGTAAGGGGAGGTTTGACCTGCTGCCGGTCACGGCTAGCCACTGGCCGATAAATACGGCTGGGAAGGCAAAAGGTCTGACATACCATATCCCCAAGCCAGGAGACCTGCCTCCATCAGGCACATCACACCGGGCGGGATGAACCGGCAGCGGCAAAACAGGCAGTAACATGCATAAACATGCCTTTAGCTCATTTTTAACAGCACTGCTTCTTGCATGGAGCAGCATACCCTCCAACGCTCATGCAGAAAGCGCCTCCACACCAGCCATAACCGGGCAATGGATTACGGAAGACGGTAAAGGCATATTCAATATCCACACCTGTGGCGATAAAATGTGTGGGAACCTTGTAGGGTTAAACCTAACGCAAGATGAAGAAGCTTCTGGCCGTAGAAAAACAGAATGTAACCTTCAGATGCTCAAAGGCTTCCATCCCATGGAAGACCGGCATGACCACTGGAAAGGTCATATTTTTGATCCTCAGAGCAAAAATACTTACGATGCCATTATATGGGTAGCGGAAGATGGTGCCCTGAAACTGCATGGTTTTTTAGGTTTGGAACTCTTTGGCAGAACAGATACCTGGCAGCCGTTTCATGGTCGTATAGGCAACAACTGCCGCATTAACCCCTAAGCATACCTGCTTCAACGAAGCATGAAATAACCTATTATTCCGTTACAACAGCTTGCAAGCTCAGGCCGTCCCTATAAAACTACCTGTAATTTTGAACTCGATATTTCTCCGCAATGTTTCATTCCGACAGGGCGGAGCCCGGCTTTGTAGGGAGAATCCGAAGAATGAGACAAACGCACGAGGGGCGGCCTGTGGCGGAGTGGTGTTCATCTCCTAACGCCATGCGCCTGAATAAACTGTTGCGCATGCCCCGTCGGGATGTGCTTTTAGGTGGTATTGGTCTTTCTGTTGCAGGCACAACGGGTGCAGCCCTTGCTGATACCGCGCCTGCTACACCAAACACTGAAGACCTCTCTCGCTTTATGCAGATATCCCAGAGACTGACAGATAGAGATGCACTGAACCCCCAGATTGGTGCGGCCCTATATGCCAATATTGTGCATGCCAATGCAGATCGGCAGGATAAACTTAACGCCCTGCATACTCTACTAGAGCGAGAAAAATTTACGACGGCATCTGCCTTTGCTCATGCAGCAGAAAAATCTGATCCCAAACTTAAAGATGTCATCCACGAAATTCTGACCGGCTGGTACCGAGGTATTGCGGATGGCAAAGTGGTGGTTTACCGCTCCGCCCTGATGTTCGACATCACCAAGGATGCCGTTTACCCCAAAACCTATGCAACAGGCGGCCCATTCTACTGGACAAGCAAGCCACCAGAAGTTGCACGCCCAAAAGGGCACCCTGCACTTTCTGCTTCCGCCCTTGTTATCGAACCGACCTGATCTTACGGGATACCCCGCTTTATGCCCTCCGAAGAAAATCTTTCAGCCGACGTTGTGATCGTAGGATCAGGCGTTGCAGGTAGTTCTATTGCCAACGAACTGGCACGCGCCGGTATTTCCGTCATCGTGCTGGAAGCTGGCCCACGTGTTGACCGCCAGCATTTTGTAGAAAACTTCCGCAACCTTGAAAACAAACCCTCTTATCAGGGGCCATTCCCGGCTGTGCCTTGGGCACGGCATCCGCCTGATCAGCAAACCCCTAACGAGTATCTGCATACCTCCGGCCCAAATGCCGAAGCCTATCAGCAGGTTTACTTACGTATGATGGGCGGCACCACATGGCACTGGGCTGGGTGCGCATGGCGTTACCTACCATCAGACTTTGAACTCAAAACACGTTACGGTCAGGGCCGCGATTGGGCTTTGACTTACGATGATCTGGAGCCCTTTTACTATCAGGCAGAAGTCATGATGGGGGTTTGCGGGCCAGATCCCGCAGTGGAAGATCTTGGGTCTCCCCGCAGGCAGCCATATCCTATGGATGCACTGCCCATTTCCTACGCTGCACAGCAATTCCGTAAGCTGATCCAGGAAAAAACGCCGTGGCGCGTGGTGCACGAACCACAGGCACGCAACACCCGCCCGTATGATAGCCGCCCAACGTGCGAAGGGCATAATAACTGCATGCCCATCTGCCCTATCGGGGCCATGTATAACGGCAGCTATTCCGTTTACCATGCAGAAGCCGCCGGGGCTAAGTTTATCCCCAACGCTGTGGTGTATAAGATTGAGCGAGACAGCGCGAACAAGCGTGTAACCGCCGTGCATTACTTTGACCCCGACAAAGGGTCACACCGTGTTACGGGCAAATATTTTGTTATTGCTGCGCACTGCATTGAAACAGCTAAACTGCTGCTGCTTTCTGCTGATGAACAAAGCCCGGATGGTGTTGCCAACAGTTCCGGCCATGTAGGCCGCAACATGATGGATCATACCGGTGTACAGGTTACCTTCATCAGTGGCGATCAAGCCTTGTGGCCGGGCCGTGGGCCGCTGGAAACCAACGTGATCGACAATTTCCGTGATGGAAACTGGCGCTCAGACCGTGGAGCCTACCTTGTTCACATGGTGGATGATAACCAAGTGGATTTGGCTACCCAGTTAGCTATTTCCAAAGGGTACGTTGGCCGGGAACTGGAAGAACAGATCCGTTACCTAGCTTCACACACTGTGCGACTGTTCAGCCATAACGAAGCTCTGCCAGACCCCAACAACCGTCTGACACTCAGCAAAGATCACAAGGACATTCTGGGGATTCCGCACCCAGAAGTGTACTATAAGCTGCCCGAATACACTGTGCGCAGTTGTGAACACACACGCTATGTTTTCCGCGACCTTATCAAACTGATGCACGGCACGGATGAACAGTGGACACCGGGCTACTTCCCGCAGGATCATCCCGCAGGCAGCACCATTATGGGCGCAGATCCCAAGGATTCCGTGGTGGATGGCCATTGCCGAACGCATGATCATGACAATCTGTTTATTGCCAGTTCCTCGGTTTTCTCAACCGTTGGCACCGGCAACATCACCCTGACTGTAGCTGCCTTGGCGCTACGTGTTGCCGATACGCTGAAAAAAGAACTTGCTCATGCCTGATTTTTCCAAAACCTTGCGCACCCTTCTTTCAGCAGGCACGGTGCTTGGCGTTTGCGCTCTTATCCAGCCACCTGTCCATGCAGAAGATGCAGCCCCGGATCAGGCTGTTCTGGACCGTGGTGCTTATATTGCCACGGCATCAGATTGTATTGCTTGTCACACCAAGCCCGGTTCGCAGCCATTTGCTGGCGGCCTAAAAATTGCAACACCTATGGGTGATGTGATTTCCACCAACATTACGCCAGATCCAGAGCACGGCATTGGCAAATACACAGAGCAGGACTTTGAACAGGCCGTACGCCACGGTGTGCGCAAAGATGGTGCTTACCTGTACCCTGTTATGCCTTATGTTTCTTACGCGGGCATGACAGATCAGGATGTGCATGCACTTTATATGTGGTTCATGCACAGCGTAAAACCAGTTGCCAGCACCCCGGCAGAAACAACGCTGGTGTTTCCTGCCAATATGCGCAGCGCAATGGCGGCCTGGAACTTTGTAACCACCAAGGAAGAGCCAGAAAGCGGAGATTCCAGCACATATGATCCGCTACGCCGCGGCAAGTATCTTACCAATGCGCTGGAACATTGCGGCACCTGCCATACGCCACGTAACTTCATGCTGAGTGAAAAGCAGGACAGATATCTGGCTGGCACGTCGCTTGATGGGTGGTACGCACCCAACATCACCACCAGCAAAACCGGCGGTATAGGCAACTGGAGCGAAGATGATATTGTTGCCTACCTGAAAACAGGCCATGCCAATGGTCATGCTCAAGCCGCAGGCCCCATGGCAGAAGCTGTGGAACACAGCACCAGCCACCTGACAGATCAGGATCTGCACGCCATAGCTACTTATATTCACCAAGTTCCAGCTATGGACGATGATATGGAACATCAGGCCCGAGATAGCTTTGGCCAAGCTATAGAAGCGCTGGATATCCGCCAGAGTGCCCCAACCCGCATTGATGATCTGACCGAAATGGACGGACAGCACGCATACGATGCCAACTGCGCGGCCTGCCATGGCCAGACTGGTACGGGCACGAAGGATCAATACGCACCTTCATTGTTCCATAACTCAACCGTGGGCAGCGCACGGCCAGATAACCTGATCATGACCATTCTGCACGGGGTGCAACGCAAAACCGAAGCAGGCGATGTATCTATGCCAGACTTTAGCGGTCATTCAGACGTGCAGCGTCTGAGCGATGCTGAAATTGCAAAGATCGTGAATTATGTGATGGCAACCTTTGGCAGCGGAGACCAGCACGTAACAGCAGATCAGGTTGCACAGTTCCATAAAGACAAATAACAGCCACACCACATATAGGCTGGTAAGACCACACACCAAAAAGGGCGGAGAGGTTTAAACCTCTCCGCCCTTTTTACATAATCTTCAGAAAAAAACTGAAGTGTTAGAAAGAAGGCTTTTCATGAAGAGCAGATACCAAACGTGTAATGGTATGTGCCTTCAAGGCTTCTGGCCCACCTTCCGTGCCATAACCGGAATCTTTCATGCCACCAAACGGCACTTCTGGCACGCCAATACCATGATGATTGACAGCAACCATACCGGCTTCCAGCTTTTCGCCCAGCAGGCGCTCCGTGCGTTCACAACGCGTGTAAACATAAGCCGCCAAGCCATATGGTAGGCGGTTGGCTTCCTTTACGGCATCCGCCAGATCAGAATACTCATCCATAATGGCAATCGGGCCAAAGGGCTCTTCCTGCATAACCCGCATTTCCAGCGTTGGCTTCAGCACCAATGTGGGGGGGAAGAAGCACCCATCATTCGGCATGGAAATATCAGGCTGCCAAAGTTCAGCACCTTTCTGGCGGGCGTCATCCACCAGTTCGGTCAATGCTTTTACGCGGCGCTCATTCACCAATGGCCCCATGGTAACGCCTTCATCCAGACCGTTGCCGATCTTAAGCGCACTCATCTGGGCTTTAAATTTTTCAATAAAGGGCGCTGCAATTTCCTTGTGTAAAAGGAAACGTGTGGGAGCAATGCACACCTGCCCGGCATTACGGAACTTGGCGGCAGCCAAACGTTCGGCTGCGGCATCCAGATCTGCATCTGGGCACACAATAACCGGGCCATGGCCACCCAGTTCCATAGTGACCGGCTTCATCTGCGCACCAGCCAATGCGGCCAGATGCTTGCCGACAGGCGTAGACCCCGTGAAGGAAATCTTGCGCACAACCGGATGCGCAATCAGATACTCAGAAATTTCCGCTGGCACACCATACACCAGAGAAACCGCACCCGCCGGAATACCGGCATCACAAAAACACCGGATCAGTTCTGCCGGAGAAGCTGGCGTATCTTCCGGGGCCTTTACAATAACCCCACACCCGGCACCCAAAGCGGCACCCAACTTGCGTGCAATCTGGTTGATGGGGAAGTTCCACGGCGTAAAGGCCGCCACAACACCTACAGGGCGGTGCAACACACGCTGTTCTACATAAGGGGCGCGCGGGGGCACCAATTCATCATTTAGGCGGCGGCCTTCTTCACCAAAATATTCAATAACACCAGCCGCACCCTGAATTTCAATAATCGCTTGAGCAAGGGGCTTGCCCTGCTCTTCGCTCATAATACGGCCAATCTGCTCTGCCCGTTCACGCAGCAGATCTGCCGCCTTGCGCATAATCACAAAGCGATCCCACGCAGTAAGGTTACGCCATGCTTCGTAACCCGCCTGCGCGCCCGCAACCACTTTTTCCAGATCAGTCTTGGAGGCATGAGCGACCTGCCCAATGATCTGGCCCGTAGCCGGATTGGTTACCGGAATGGTGCGACCATCTGCCGCATCTTGCCATTTCCCGGCCACCAACAGCTGCGTGCGTATTTCTTTTTCTGACATCTACATCTCTCAAGCAGAACGGGCAGACATCCACCATGGAGCCTTTGTCCGGATTTTTTTTGCTGACACCATTTTATGTACTGCCATGCAAGAAAAAAGAGGTCTATACACCCCAGCGCATAATGGCCTCCTGCCCGGTTCAGTTCCATCCGGCAGGGCTATTATCCTTCAAACCCTCAGTTGTATCAGTAGAAAGCCCATGCTTTTCAAAACCCTGTCCGGTCAGACAATAATCGGGCTGTGCGCCTTGTTTGCCGCCACTTTTACGGCCATTACCAGCGAAGTTGCCCCTGTAGGGTTGCTGATAGATATGGCGAACTCCTTCCATATTACGGAAGGTAAAGCTGGTCTGGCCGTAAGCGCATATGCGCTGGTTGTGGCACTGGCGGCGGTGCCGCTCACCATTCTTACAGCCAGAATCAACCGCAAGACACTCATGCTTTGGGCTCTGATTGGCTATATCGCCTCTAATCTGATTGCCGCTTTGGCTCCTACCTTTGCCATTTTATGCTTGGGCCGTGCTGTGGGCGGGGCTGCCCATGCGCTTATGATGTCCATTGTTTCTGCCTATGCTGCGCATCTGGTACCCCCTCGTATGACAGGGCGCGCCATTTCGTTTGTGTTTGGTGGCACATCGTTGGGGTCTGTTTTGGGGGTTCCCGGCACTGCTGCTATTGGGCAATTGGCAGGCTGGCGGGTTTCCATGATGGTGGTTACGGGTTTAGCCGCCATTCTAACCGTATGCATCGCGTTTTTTCTGCCCAAGGTGGAGGCTTCCTCCAGCTCCATGCATCTCCCTTCATTCCGCACCCCCGGTGTTGCTCGGGTTTTTGCGGTAGTGATTACCGTAAACACATTGTTCTTTTTGGGGCATAACCTTCTGTACACCTATGTTTCACCACTGCTCATGTCTCATGGGTTGCCAGAAAGCGCGCTCAGCATTGCCCTGTTGATTACAGGTGGCGTGAGTATTCTTGGGCTATGGGCTGCCGGACAGATGGTGGATTCCAAACCGGCACTTGGGCTGCTGGTAGCTGGCCTGATTACCGCATGTGGCATGGGTGCACTCTGCGGTTCTCTCCTTAGCGGATGGAGCGCGGTTGCGGCTGTTGGCCTATGGTGTGCCGGTTATGCCGCTCTTATTCCGGTTATTATGTCTGGCGCTATCCGTAGCCGCGCCACAACGGCTGATATTGCCGGTGCAGCCGTAAACGCCAGCAGCAATGTGGGTATTTTGTTTGGTTCTGCTGCAGGCGGAATGATTTTGAACACAGCTGGACTTTCTGTTTTACCGCCCATGGCTGTTGGTATTGTTATAATGGCTACAGCATTAGGGCTATGCAGCCCCGTTGCCTTCCCCCGCGTGTTGCATGATCATTCAGAATCTGAAAGCTGACACATAGCTGACGGTTATAAAGATTTTCCTTTAAGCACCAGTGGCAGCCCGGCTGCCACAAAAACAACTTGCCCTGCCTGCGCCGCTATCCGCTGGTGCAGGCGCCCTGCCTCATCCCTAAAACGGCGGGCCAAAGCGTTTTCCGGCACAATCCCCAACCCCACTTCATTGCCTACAAGAATGGTGGGGGCCAAGCGCTCCGGCAACACCTCCAGCAGATAGTGTGTTGCCTCCTCAATATTTTGGTCATCCAGCAGCATATTGGTCACCCACAAGGTCAGGCAATCTACCAACACAGGCAGATGTGCGTAGGTTTTTAACACCCATGCAATATCCAGCGGCTCTTCAACCGTTTGCCAACCCTGCTCTGTTCGGCTGGCCTTGTGGTGTTCAATACGCTCCTGCATTTCTGCATCAAATGCCCGACCAGTCGCCAGATAGATCCAAGGAGAAGGCAAGGCTGTCAGCATTGCTTCGGCTAAACCACTCTTTCCTGAACGTGCGCCCCCCAAAATCAGAACAGTGCCCTGCGCCCCTGTTTCTGTTGGATTGAGAGATAGGACACTCATGGTATATGCGCCTCACTATTTTTGTTTGCTTACATCCTTATAACAGCACAAAATCAACGGCATGCCATCATCTCCTTCTTTTTCTAACGCGCCACTCTGCCTTGGTTCCATGCAGGAACTCAGAAGCCTGTGTAGCAACCTGCCGCAGACAGATAAGATGGCCCAAAACGCCATTGCCCAGCGTGAACAACAGCTTACCAAGCCAGAAGGTAGCCTCGGCCGCCTTGAAGAACTTACAAGCTGGCTAGGGGGGTGGCAGAAACGTGCCACACCAAAGCTGGAAAATGTGCAGGTTTTGGTTTTTGCAGGAAACCACGGCGTAACGCAGCAAGGAATCTCCCCTTGGCCTTCTGATGTTACAGCTCAAATGGTCAGCAATTTCCGTAACGGAGGGGCTGCCATCAACCAGATAGCCAAAACAGTTGGCGCATCCTTACACGTTATTCCTGTGCATGATCTGCAACCTACGGCCGATTTTACGCATGCGGCTGCTATGACAGAGCAGAATTTTTTGCAAGCTGTCGCACTTGGCTACAACGCCGTTTCATCCCACTGTGATCTCTTGTGCTTGGGGGAAATGGGTATTGGGAACACCACTGCCGCAGCCACTTTGACAGCAGCTTTGTTTAAGGAACGCGGCATCATCTGGGCCGGACGCGGCACCGGTGCGGATGATGCAGGATTGGAACGTAAAGCAGCAGTTATTGACGCAGCGCTTAGCCTGCATCGGCAAGCATGTTCTGATCCCTTAGAAGCGGCGCGCTGTGTTGGCGGATACGAACTGGCAGCCACATTGGGCGCCACATTGGCTGCCAGGCATAAAAGCGTACCTGTTCTGTTAGATGGCTTTGTTTGCACGGCGGCGGCTGCACCTCTTGCACGCTTGCACCCTGATGGGCTGGCCCATACCTGCCTTTCACATTGCGCGACCACAACAGGACAAACGCATCGCCTTGCCTCTTATGTGAATCTAGAACCTCTTTTGGGATTGGGCCTCAGGTTAGGAGAAGGTTCCGGCGCAGCGCTTGCAGTTTCTATCATACGGGCAGCGCTTGCCTGCCACACAGGTATGGCTACTTTTGCAGAAGCCGCTGTAAGCCAGAAAACATGACCTCTTCTGGCCGCCTTTTCATACCAGATACATTACGCTTACATCTGGCCTGTGGTGTTGGGCTTCTTACCCGCATACCTGTTGGCTGGCTGTTGCCACCTGCTTACAAAAACAGTTCCGCTCCTTGGCCCTTGGCGCAATCCATCTGGTGCTGGCCTCTTATTGGCGCAGGCATTGGAATATGTACCGGTGGCCTGTCCGCAATATTACAATGTAGCCATATTCCGCCCCTGGCAGCCGCAGGCTTAGCTTTAGGGATGCAAATTCTTGTAACAGGCGGCCTACATGAAGATGGCTTGGCCGATACCGCGGATAGCTCCGGCGGCATGACACCTGAACGCAAGCTGGAAATTATGCGTGACAGCCGCATTGGAAGTTACGGTGTTCTGGCTTTATGTTTGGCAATCTTAATACGCGCGGGCGTGCTTTCATCTATACATTCCATCGCACTGGCTTGCCTGATATGTGGCATTGCTGGCTGCCTGGCACGTGGCGCATTTTTGGTTGTTACAAAAACAATTCCACCGGCCCGGCCTGATGGTCTGGCACGATCACTTTACCCTCTGGCGCAGCGCAATCTAACAATTGCTTTGGCGGGAATAATCTGTCTTTGCATTTTACTGACAGTATTTTTAACGCCAGCACCGCTTACGGTAGCAGGTTTGCTGACATTGATAGCTTTTCCTATTCTACTGGCTTTGGCGGTAGCTTTGCTGATAGCCCGATATGCACAACGCAAACTTGGTGGCTACACAGGTGATATTCTGGGTGCCTGCGCCGTTATAACCGAATGTACGATCATGACGGCATTATCTGCGCTTTTTTATTAAAGCGTATGCCAAGCCTGCAAAGCTGCTTCTAACCTGCGCCATTGCACCTCGGAAGCTGGTAACCCCATACGCAGCCAGTGCGCATTATAAGGAAAAATCCGGGTTACGATACCTTGCTGACAAAGATGCTGCCATAAGTCTGCTGCGCGTTCACATTCTACCAACTCAAACAAAACAGCTTGGCCTTTATGGCTTAAGCCCGCTTTAGTCAGCAATTTTTTCAGGCGTGAACTGGCAGCATACAGTTTGCTTGATGTCTGTTTTAACCATTCCTTATCCTGTAAGGCTTGGCACCCAACTGCCAGCGCAATGGTGCTAACGGGCCATGATCCTAACAAATCTCGTGCATATGCAGCCATACTGGGTTGAGCCAACAAAAACCCAAGCCTTACCCCGGGCAATCCATAAGTTTTTCCAAAAGAGCGTAAAACCAACAAAGCTGGATGCGGCAAGGCAGATGCAACACTCTGACCAGTAATATCTGCGAAAGCCTCATCCACCACCAACCAGCTTCCTGCTGCCTGACAGATATTGGCCAGATCCAGCAAGTGCGAGGCCCCTATCAAACGCCCATCAGGGTTATTGGGGTTACAGACAATACATACCGTGTTTTTTAGCTGTGCCGCCAACTGTAGCTGAGCGAAATCAGGCACCTCGGATACCGGAATACCGTTCTGTTTCCATGCCTGCATATGTCCGGAATAAGTGGAGCCTAATATGCACGCTCGTTCTGCCTTTAGCACCCTTGGCAACAAAGCAATCAAGCTCTGGCTTCCTCCACCTGCAACCACCATGCTGGGGTCAGAAACACCATATGCTGTCGCAGCCGCCATCTGTAGCGCAGCTTCTTCTGCCTCCTCCGGTAATGTATGCAAAGCAGATAGATCAGGCAGTTTTGCCGGATAAGCAAAAGGGCTGATACCTGTAGAAAGGTCTACAAATGGTTGCGGTGCGTTTGCAAACATCTGCATAACTTTTTGCACCTGCCCCCCATGTGCAGGAATATGGCTTGATGCTGGTGAAGATTTTGAAGGCAACACAGAAACCGCAGGCGCCTGTTGCGGCGGATACCCCTTGCCTTCTTGCCGCTTTTCCCGCACGCCTGCATCTGCCATGCTGCTTTATCCTTTTTCTATAACCCTGCCCGTTGCCGCCATGGCTGCGGGGCTGGAAGCCTTGTGCGGATATCCTGCACCGCTGTTTGCTGCAATAAGCCACCCTGTTGTGTGGATTGGCTTCTTGATAAACAGGCTGGAGCGGACGTTCAACAGGCCAGAGTGGTCAGATACAGCACGCCGGATATCCGGTTTTTTCGCGCTGTTGCTGCTTGTCGGTATTCCCGTCGGGCTTACGATATTTATACTCCATATCGGTTATATGTTTCTGCCGCCGCTTTTCATGCTTGGTGTGCAAGCTGTAGCGGCCTGTACACTGGTGGCCCAGAAATCTTTGTGGGTGCATGTCAAAGCAGTTGCCACAGCACTTCAACAGGCCGGATTAGAAGGTGGCCGCACAGCTGTAAGCCAAATTGTGGGGCGAGATACATCCGTACTGGATGAAACCGGCGTTGTGCGTGCCGCACTGGAAAGTCTGGCAGAAAACTTCTCCGACGGCATTGTCGCGCCCTTATTTTGGACTGCACTGCTCGGCTTGCCCGGAACTGTATTTTACAAAGCCATCAACACGGCAGACAGCATGATCGGCCATCTTAACCCACGTTATGCTGCATTTGGCATGGCTGCTGCCAAAATGGATGATCTCATTAACCTGCCAGCTTCCCGCTTGGCCGCTTTGTGTATCCTGCTATCCACACGCCCCACCCAGTGGCGCACGATTTGGTCCACTGTGTGGCGAGATGCCAGCCGCCATCGCTCCCCTAATGCTGGATGGCCTGAAACAGCTCTGGCCACTGCCCTTGGCGTAAAGTTTGGGGGCCCCCGCAATTATGCAGGAACTGTGGTTGATGATGGGTGGATTGGAGAAGGCACCACAACTGCCACCCTACATGATCTGGAGCGCGGCCTTATCCTTTACCGCAGGGCTTGTGGTATTCTGATAGGTGGGTTGCTGCTGGCCGCTATTGGCTGCATGATAAAGGCATGACAGCACCTTTTTTCTCACCTTCTTTTCAGAACCAATTAGAGCAACTGCTTATATGGCGGCGGGATGTGCGGCATTTTCGTACAACACCCGTGCCAACACCTGTATTGGATGAACTGCTGGAAACAGCCTGCTTGGCACCCTCAGTCGGGTTAAGCGAGCCATGGCGTTTTGTGCTGGTAAATGATTCCAGCCGCCGCGATGCCATCCGCAAGAACTTTATGCGCAGCAATACGCAAGAACTGGAGGGGCGAGAAGGAAAAGACGCCCAGCGTTATGCGCGGCTAAAACTTGCCGGGCTGGATGATGCCCCTCACCATATAGCTGTATTTTGTGAGACCAATCCTCAACAGGGACGTGGGCTTGGACGGGCTACCATGCCACAAACCACCACATGGTCTGCCGTTATGGCCATTCACACTTTTTGGTTGGCTGCTACGGCCCACGGCGTTGGGGTAGGATGGGTTTCTATCCTTAACCCACAGGAAGCGCATGCGACTTTAAGCGTAGAGCCCAACTGGCAGTTTCTGGCTTACCTATGTGTTGGTTTTCCAGAACAACATGCCAATACACCAGAGCTTGAACGCCGTGGGTGGGAAAAACGTAACCCTGCAAGAAGACGGTGGATTCAGCGTTAAAGTATTTGTCGTTTTTAAATACCAGTCGGCACAGTAGCCAACTGCAACAAGGCATCTAGATCAATGTGCTGTTCCAGATGGTTTGCCAACGCATCCAGCGCTTGTTCTACACTCTGATCATGCCGCGCTGGCAAATCTGCCCCGGCAGCATGCCATATGCCACCTGGTTGAAATGCAGCCCCACCTACACGTGCAAGCAAAGCCATACGCGCAGCCCGGTGGTTAAAAATGCCATGCAGATAAGTGCCCCATACATGCCCATTTGCAGAAACAGCACCTTCGGGATGGTTATCCATGTATATCAAGGGGCTTTGGCAATCAGGCCCTGTTGTTTGGCCCACATGCATTTCGTATCCAGCAACTTTACTGCCTTCTGCCGCCAGTTTTCCTTCCTTGTGTTCCAAACTTTTATCTCGGCTTAAAACTGTATCAATTTTTAACAGCCCCAACCCTGCCGTCTGTCCTACAGCACCTTCTGTTCCATAAGGATCAGCCACCGTAGAACCCAACATCTGATAGCCACCACAAATACCCATCACATAGCCGCCATTGGCTGCATGCTCTGCAATCTGCTTGTCCCATTTCTGTTCTTTCAAACAAGCAAGATCAGATAATGTCGCTTTCGATCCCGGCAATATAATCAGGTCGCATTCAGGCAAAGGCTCGCCACGTTTAACCAAGATAAGGTGCACACCGGGTTCTGCATACAGTGGGTCCAGATCATCAAAATTGGCGATCATCGGCAAATGAGGTACAACAACACGTAGCGGCGCATTCTGATCTAATTTTGCTTTTGAGTGCCTTACTGCATGTGCAAGTTTTTCATCCAGATCTGCGGCATCTTCTGCGGGCAGGGTTCTCACCTCTGGCAAATCCGGCACAAGCCCTAACGGCTGCCACCCTGTACGTTCGGCAATAAACTGCATGCCATCGGCAAACAGTGTTGGATCACCCCGCATACGGTTTACAATAAACCCTTTGATCCGTTGGGCATCTTTCTTACTTGTAACAACTTGTGTGCCCACAAGGCTGGCAATCACTCCGCCTCTATCTATATCTCCCACAAGCACAACCGGAGCGTTTACAGCTTCTGCAAACCCCATATTGGCAATATCATGTGCCCGTAAATTTACTTCAGAAGCAGACCCAGCACCCTCTACCAAAACCAAATCTGCCTTTGCGGCAAGTTTTGCAAAGCTTTGCAAAACGGCTGGCATTAAAAGTGCTTTTCGGTTCTGATAATCCCGCGCTTGCACTGTTTCTTCAATCTGCCCCCGCACAACAAGCTGTGCGCCTGTCTCACCCTGTGGTTTGAGCAAAACTGGGTTCATATCAACACTTGCAGGTACCCCACAGGCACGTGCCTGCAAAGCTTGAGCACGCCCAATTTCACCACCATCCCATGTTACAGCGGCATTATTGGACATATTCTGCGGTTTAAACGGCAAAACCCGCAGCCCACGCCGGGTAAAGGCTCGCGCAAGACCTGCAACGAGTGTTGATTTTCCGACACTAGACCCTGTGCCCTGCACCATCAGAACACGGGCACTCAAAACTCTATGCCTTCCTGCGCTTTTACACCCGCTTTGAAATGATGTTTCACCACTGTCATTTCAGTTACCAAATCAGCCGCTTCCAGCATGGCTTCCTTGGCATTGCGGCCTGTTACGGCAACATGCAAGCCTGCCGGGCGCGCTGCAATATCTGCAAGAACTTGCTCCATAGGTAGGTAATCATACCTTAGTGCGATGTTCAGTTCATCCAAGATCACCAACCCAACATCTGGGTTTCCCAACGCTTGTTGAGCGACATGCCATGCACGTTGGCATGCAGCAATGTCCCGCGCCTTATCCTGCGTTTCCCACGTAAAACCTTCACCCAACGCGTGCCATTCTACCAAAGCCTCAAAGCGTTCCAGCGCTTTGCGTTCTCCCGTATGCCATGCCCCTTTGATAAACTGCACCACAACAACACGCCGGCCATACCCCAACATCCGCAAAGCCAGACCAAACGCCGCAGTAGATTTTCCTTTTCCGGAACCTGTATTTACAATCAACAGGCCTTTTTCCACTGTTTTGCTGGCAACTTCTTTATCCTGCACAGCTTTGCGTTTTTGCATTTTGGTACGATGATGCTCTGCATCCTGTAATAATGCTGGCTTTTGCGGATCTATCATACCTGGCACGGCTCTTCCTTTTTATGATGTGTCAAAAAATCTGTTTGAGTTGAAGCAAGTTCGTTCTTTTCACCCACCATAAACAGGCGCGCAAAGCCTTGCGGCATGGAAGGTGCGAGAAGGTGCGGTTTATACCCACCGGCAAAAGCGCTCAAAAGCCGCAATGGTCCTCCATGCGATAATACGCACACATTTTCTTCACGTTGGCGCACTTCGCGCCAGAAGCTCTGAATCCTCTGGTACAGATCTTGCCCGCTTTCACCTTCTGGCGGTGCAAAACCTTCTGGATTTTGGGCCCATTCATCCAGCAATGTGCGATCTATGTCCTGCCAACGCACACCTTCCCACCGGCCAAAATTCAATTCTGCCAATCGGTGATCCACGCGTAGTTCCATACCAGCACTTTGCGCCAAACGCTGCGCCATCTGCCAGCACCTTTGTGCAGGAGAGCTATATAACACCTGGCAAACAGCACCCTTAGCCAGAACAGAAAGCCCAGAAACAATACTCTCCCACCCTGGGCTAAGGGCAACATCCTGCCTGCCGTAACAAACACCCTGCGCAATCTGAACAGGAGCATGCCTTACCAGCAACACGGGAAAAGATCGCATTTCAATATCTCCTTCTCACCGCCTGCCCCGGCTTTATCAGGACGGCAGAACACTTTGTGCATACCTTGTTATCACACAACTTTCCGCGTTCGTTTTTGCATATGCTCTTTTCATAAAGAGGAAGAGTTCAAAATATTCTGATTGGAACGCCGTGCCAGAACATGAAAGAATGACCCAGAAACCAAGCCACGCTGGCCACCACATGCACCAAGGGACGTACCATCCCCTGCTGCCAGATCTGCCAATGGCGCGTCCTCACCTTTATCCGTGACTGTTGCATAATGGAATTCGTGCCCACGTAAACGTGTGCCTGCGTGGCCCAAAACATTATCTGTCAGCAACGTGGCCTCACGATAGCCTAAGTGCAATTTTCGACGCGCGAAGGACGTTACATGTCCTAGCAAACCTGCCATAGCATGTGTCTGCCCCTGCGCATCTTCCAACGCACAGCCCAAAACCATGTAGCCTCCGCACTCCCCATGTACAGGGTTCTTAAGCGCAAAATCCTGTAAGCCTTTTTTAAAATGCTCTGCTTGCGCAATCTGGCCTGCATAAAGTTCTGGATACCCCCCAGGTAACCAACAGGCATCACAAGAGGCATCTGGCGCCTGATCGGCCAGTGGAGAAAACGGAACCAACTCCGCACCCATTTTTCTCCAAAACAAAGAAAGATGCCCATATAAAAACGAAAAAGCAGCATCATCTGCCACGGCAATACGTTGGCCCGGAGGCGGAATGCATGCTTCTGCCAGAGATACTGGATCAGCCTTCTGTTCCGCCAGAGGGGCTGCTGCTTCCAGAACAGCATCCAGATTCAGTTCACGTTCTGCCTTATCTGCAAGATCTGATAACCACCCTGCCAGATTGCCGTGCTCACGCGCTTGCACCAATCCTAAATGCCGCTCTGGCAGTACCTCACCCTTCTGGCGCATGAGCGCCCCACAAACAGGCAGGTCTGCCATAGCCACGGCAGAGCGCGCCAAACGCTCATGCCGTTCGGATGCCACACGGTTGAGTACAACACCACGCACCTGCACAGCATCAGACCACCGCGCAAAGCCCTGTGCAATCGGCCCAACAGATTGCCCTTGCCCAGAAACATCCAGCACCAGCAAAACAGGAATACCAAATAGTGCTGCAATATCAGAAGGCGCACCGCGTGCACCCTTTGGGGCCATTAATCCATCAAACAACCCCATTGCAGATTCCACCACAACCACGTCTACATCTTTGGCAGCGGCATTCATGATACCAGCCAGCAAATTTGCAGGCATGCACCAGCTATCCAAATTAAGAGGTGGCCGATGTGTGATAGCCGCATGAAAAGCGGGATCTATATAATCTGGGCCAGTTTTAACGGCCCCTACCCGTAATCCTCGGCGTTGAAAAGCCGCCAGCAATGCGAGTGTAACCGTTGTTTTGCCACCGCCAGAACGAGGGGCGGCAACCATAATAACACGAGGGGCTGTCATGCCTCATTTTCCTCATCCAGAACACAGGCCACACTATTCCCCTGTGGGTGCCACAAACCTCGCCGCCATACGTCGGCAAACCGTGCACGCATAGCTTCCCGCGCTGCTGGGTTTTCCTGTTTTAAAAATGCATCACACGCGGCATTTCCCAATGTTTGGGCAAAAACCAGATCGAATTGCCTATCAAACCGTTGGGGCAATGTGGCTGCAAATCCGTGCAATGCATCTAACCCGCGCGCCATTTCTGCCGCACCCGCGTATCCGTGCTGCTGCATACCTTCAATCCATTGCGGGTTAGCCAACCGTCCGCGCACAATACGCGCCACTTCCTGCGCTGCTGTTCGCAACCGTGGCATATCTGGCCGAGATGTATCACCATGCAATACGGTTGGTGTTGCGCCCAATGTAGCGGCCGCAGCAGAAAGGCCACCTTCATGCGCAGCTATATCCGGGCTTTCCAAAATATCGGTTTCAGCATTGTCCTGCACATGCAGCACAGCTTCTGCTTGCCCCACCAAATTGGAAAGAGCCTGCATATCCTGCTGCCCATCTCGTCCACCACCATATGTCCATGATGAACCTTCCAGCCAAGCTGCTCCAAGTTCCTGCGTATGAGCCCAAGATCCCGCATTCAGCCGTTCCTCAACGCCTGTGCCGTAATTACCAACCGCAGCACCAAAAATACGAGCCGTAGCCCGCTTTCGGGCCTCTCCTTTCAGCCCTTTGGCAGATGCCGCCAAAGGATTCCATTCGGCAGGTTCATTCCGCTCCGCAACAGCCGCTACAGCCTGATCAAACAGGGCAATCTGATCTGCAAAAGCATCACGAAATAGGCCAGAAACACGCAACGTTACATCTACTCTTGGCCGGTCCAGCACTGGCAAAGGAATAATCTCAAACCCACAAACATGCCCTGTGCCAGCGGTGCGCTGTACTTCTACTCCCATAAGGCGCAAGGCAAGGGCCATATCCTCTCCGCCGGTGCGCAAACTGGCAGAACCCCACATATCCATAATCATATGTGTTAGATGTTCGCCCTGTTCCTGCAAATGCCTTGTCAGCAAAAGCTTTTCCATTTTCTCGGCCAACACCATGGCAGAAGGTGTAGGCAATGCACGAGGGTCCACCGTAAACAGATTGCGCCCTGTAGGCAGCACATCCACCCGCCCACGGGTTGGCGCACCGGCTGGGCCGGGTGCTACAAAACGTCCATCTAATGCAGCAAGCAGGGCCTGTGCCTCTGCTTGCCCGCTTTGCATGATTTTATGCGCCACTTCAGACGTAAAAGCAGTATCCGCCTGCCGCCCACATGCCTGTGCAATAATCTGCACCAGTTTTTTGGAGTGTGCGGCGGGTTTTCCAAAAACATGCAAACCATCACGAATTTGCAGATCTTTTACATCACACAAATAGGCATCAAGCCGCGCAAGTGCTTCTGCCTCATCCATTTCTCCGGGGCGCACGCCGCTTTCAGCCAACACACCCGTACGCACAGCTTTTTCTAAAATATCAGCGCGTAGCAAAGCGCCTCGGCGGGGGTCCAGACCGTCCGCTTCAGCGTATTCATCAATCAGACGTTCGAGTTCCTGCGCATCTACTGAAAGTTCTGCCTGCATGACAGGAGGCGTCATATGGCCGATAATAACAGCACCCAAACGCCGACGCGCAGCTGCGGCCTCACCCGGATTATTGACAATAAACGGATAAATAACCGGCACATCACCTGTCAGCACAACTGGCCCACAGGATGGAGACAGCGCCACAGCCTTACCGGGCAACCATTCCAGCGTGCCATGCGTGCCCAAATGCACCATGGCATCCAGTTTTTTCACATGTTGCAACCACAAATAAAATGCAACGTATGCATGGCATGGAGGTGTGTCTGGATCATGATACAGCGCTTTACGGTCCGCTACTGCCCCTCTATCTGGCTGCACTGCCAGAGAAATATTGCCCAACTGGATGTAACGCTGACAAAACACGCCATCTTTTACATTGGCGTCGTGTTCGGGGTCACCCCATGCGGCAAAAACAGATTTTACAAAATCCGGATCTAAATCCGCCAGAAACTGACGATACAGTTTTGTATCAAGCACAGGCTTTGAACTGCCACCAACAAGTGCTGCGGCAAGAGCCTTTGCATCAGGAACATTTTCTGCTCCTGTATGATAACCTGCCTTATGCAAGAGCGTGAGAATGGAAGATGTAGATGCAAAACCATCTAACCCCACAGCATGCGCTATATGGGCCCCAGATTTTTCGAGCCCTGCACCTGGGTAGTCAGACAGAATAATAGATATTTTTTTGTCTGATTGCGCAATTTTCCGCAATTTAGCCCATGCAATTGCACGGCCTGCCACCAACTTTATACCCGGTTTATAAGGTTCTCTAAATGCAGGCTGTCCGGGCTGTGCATCTTTTCTGAAAGAAATTGGAAATGTTGCAATTGTGCCGTCCAGTTCTGGCAATACCACTTGCATGGCCATATCCGCCCGCGCCAGACCTCGTGGGCTTTCTTGCCACAAAGCCTGTGTGCACCCCGGCTGCAGAAGCTGCAAAATAGGCGCATCGGCTACATCCAATGGTGAAAAACCATTCTGGCTTCGTGCAGAAAAACACGTTGCATCCAGAACAACATCAGGTTTCACACGTTGTAGATAATAGCTTACATCATCAGAAACGTTAGGATCTTTTAAAGATGTAACATACACAATATCTACAGCACAGCCACGTTGCGCCAGTTCTTCTGCCAAACATTCCGGCCCTGCCACATCTCCTACCAGCAAATGCGCGCGATAAAGAAGTATTACTGCTTTTATCTGCACCTGAACTGGCATGCCGGTAGAAGGATAAGAACGATATACGCCCCATGCAGGCAATGCTTTAGGGTGTGTTCCTTTATCTTCCTGCATCCCTGCCAGTGCAGACATAACTTCCAATGCTGCGCAGATGTTATCCGGCCCTCCTTGTTGGAAAAAACCGTTTAACCGCGCATAATATTCTGCAGAAATAGTGGAAAGTTCTGCCAGCCGTCCATCATCTCCGGTATGTACTGCCTGTTCCAACACATCAGAAACAGAACTTTGTGACGTATCACCGGGTAACAAAGCCAGCGGCACGCCTGTTTCACGGCTCCATGCTGCCAGTTCTTCTGCCCCATAACGCCAGTAATCCAAACCACCCAACAGCCGCACCACAACGCAGCGCGCTTTTTGCAATGTAGTTTCAATGTACAAATCGATCGACATAGGGTGGCGTAATCTTGCCAGGCTTGTGACCTGCAAGGTGGGAAGCACTATGCCTTCTTCAGTTTGAGCACGTAGCAAGGCTTCTGCATGGCGCAGGGCCAGAAGATCACTTTCTGTAAAAGAAAGTACAACAAGATCAGCAGAGGGAAGATTGAGATCCTCTGCCATTTCCTGTTCATCGAGCGTCCGGTTTTCCCGCACCAAAAGATGCATAAGCCTACTCCGTCCTTAATCAGGCCGTTACCAAGGTGCCGCCAAGAGCCTTGGCTATGGATGCAGCATCCAGCCCCTTTTGCCCGATCACAACAATGCGGCCTTCTCGTTTTTCGTTAACGGAAAGAGGACGATCAAATTCGTGCCGGAAACGAGCCCCCACACCCTGCACAGCCAAACGCATGGCCTTGCCTGCTACCGCTGCAAAACCTTTCATGCGCAGCACATCATAACGGCGCGCCGTATCCTGCAAGAGCGTTAAAAACTGCTCGACGCTCTGCTGCTCGGGCACGCGCACCACAAAACTTTCAAAGTCATCATGTTCGTGTTCGCCATCCTCTGCATCATGATGAGAAGGTCGCGCAGCTAAGTCTGCTTCTGCCGCTGCCCCAATCCCAAGCAATATGGCTGGGTCTACCTTGCCTTCTGTGGCACGTACAATCTGAACTGGACGCGGTGCCGTGCGGCGGATTTCATCTTCAACATGTGTCAGCGCATCTGCATCCAGCAGATCTGTCTTGTTCAACACCACAAGATCTGCGGCGTTAATCTGATCTTCAAAAACTTCTGCCAATGGGTTGTCATGATCCAAGGAAGGATCTGCCGCACGCTGCTGGGCAATAGCTTCAGGATCATCTGCAAAACGGCCTGCTGCCACTGCTGGTGCATCTACTACCGTTATCACGCCATCAACTGTCATGCGGTTACGCACCGTTGGCCAACCAAAAGCCTTGAGCAATGGTTTAGGCAGTGCCAAACCAGATGTTTCAATAACCACATGTTCCGGTGGGTCAGCCCGATCTAGCAGAGCTTCCATGGTTGGCAGAAAATCATCTGCTACCGTGCAGCATAGGCAACCGTTGGTCAGCTCTACAATGTCATCTTCCTTGCAGCCTTCCACTCCGCATCCGCGCAGGATTTCTCCATCAATGCCAAGAGAACCAAATTCGTTCACCACCACGGCAATACGGTGCCCTGCTGCACGCTGAAGCAGATTACGCAAAAGGGTTGTTTTACCTGCCCCTAAAAAACCAGTGATAATGGTTACAGGCACGCGAGATGCGATTGTCATGAAGGCTCCTGTTCATCATAAAGTTGTGCGGGAACACGCCCCAACACCATATTGGAAAGAGATGCCGGACGGCGCGAAGGCATGACTGTTCCCCGCGCGGACTTTGCATAGAGTTGGGCATAAGCCAGCAGATCTTCTGCTTTTTCTGCACCCAGATGCCCTAATAACCATGTCCAACGCTCTGGCATAGCAATGGCTGCAGTACATCCGCGATCGCAGGCTGCCAAACACTGAACCTGACGCAGCAGAACCGGAGCTTCCTGCCCAGTAGCTTCTGCTTCCTGCACCAAAGCCTGTAAACGTGCATACAGCTGGGCACCCGGCGGTTGATCCATAGCAGGCCCACCACGCCGACACGTGACACACACATGCAAAACAGGACGGTTCTGAGGTGATTTTTGAGAAGAATCGGGGGCTTCGGCCATGCTGTATCCCTGAAATAACCGCCATCCTCAAAGAACAGCTGCTTGATGGGGTGCAGACACCCGGCGCCCCTGCCTCAGAGATAAGCAGAGGAAATATACCCTATGGTACATCTATGCCTGCCGGGCACCCCGCCAGCAGCAACGCCAGAACTTAATAACTAAGGCCCACCAACATGCTTACGCATACTGGCACCAATGGCAGGTTTCCTGGCTTGTACCCACATATACTCCAGCCTAAAGGCCAGAACATAAAACAGCGCTCCCTACCTTCCCAGCCTGCATGCAGACCAGTGGTTGAGGCCCGAAAGCCCTTACGGAACACTATAGGTAACTTACAGTTGCGGGGGCAGCGACGGCCTTGCACCGTTCTTCCCTTTTCATCCCGTAAAGGACACCATTAGCCGGTGCACAATGCGCATAAGCGGCCTTTGCTTTCAACCCGCAGTTTTATGACCTCACAACTTTAAGGCCTGCCATCCGAAACAGGATTGAGGCTTCACGCTAATGTTCCTGTGCTTTGTCGCTTTATTTCCATTATTGACGCGCAAAACAGCTATGTTATATTCGTATGAATATACTTTATATGTCAAATATTCTTTGGCTAACTAATGAGGATTCCATGACTTCTCCACGCGTTCTGCCCACACTGGATGAAACGCGTTTTTCAGACATGGCACTTACCTTCCGTATTATGCGGTTAGCCACAGTCTGGCGTACGCAACTGGACAGGGCCTTGCGCCCGCATGGCATGACATTAGCCAGCATGCGCCCGATGGCTTATTTGATGATGATGCCCGACGGAGCCACGCAAAGTGATCTTGCAGCCGCCATGAACGTGGATTGTTCTGCACTGGTGCGTATTCTGGATTTGCTGGAAAAACAAAAGCTGATCACACGCCAACAAGATATGCAGGACCGGCGCGCCAAAAAGCTTGTACTCACACCGGCGGGGCAAGAAAGATGTGCACTGTTTCACACCATTTCTGCACAGCTTGAACAGAATGTTCGCCAGAACCTCACGAAAGACCAAGTGCGTAGCTTAATTCATGATCTTTCCTGCATGCTGGAAACGCATCATGAACGCTAGATCCGAGCAAAGCAGTCACACACTATCTTCCTTTAACGCTGTATTCTCCCGCTGCTTACCAGCCTTTTTTTCTGATGAAGTGCAGTGGAATGCCTTTAAGGCTACCGCAGGCTATTCTGCCCGCGTCTTTTTATGCATTGGCATTGCCGTTTTTCTGGCGTTCATGTTCCAGCTTCACTCTCCCCTCAGTGCAGCCACAACTGTTCTTATTGTGGCAAATCCAACTGTAGGGGCTATGGTTTCCAAAAGTGTATGGCGTGTTATCGGCACAGTTATTGGTGCCGTTATCAGCATTGGCATTATGGCTGTATTTGTGCAGTCCCCTGTTCTGTATTTTGCGGCTCTTTCTGTTTTTGTAGGAATAGCCTGCATGGTCGCCACGTTCCTGCGCTTTTTTCGCGCCTATGCCGCTGTGCTAACCGGTTATACAATTGTTATTATTGCTGCACCTGCTTTTGCAGACCCAGACAATATTTTTCTTTCTGCAATGGGGCGACTTTCTGCCGTAGTAACCGGCGTGGTGGTAACGGCTTGTGTATTTATGGTAACTAGCCCCCGCAAACCCAGTGCCGTAATGGAAAAACTGGGCAACGCCTTTCGTGATACCATTCTCCACGCAAAAAACTTTCACGCACAGGAAGGTATTTCCTCTCACCCAGCAGAAGATACGGAAAAAGAAAACAATCCTTCCGAAATAACAGATACCACAACCACAGGCACAGCATTCCGTAGCCTGCCGCAACCTCTTTATGATAGTCGCAGCCGCCTTCTGGCAGGTATGGCAGGATTAACACCAGCCATAGAATTTGCCGCAGCAGATGACCCCGATATGCAGGCCCGTATTTCCAACCTGCGTTTGGCACTTAACCGTTTAACCGGGCTTATTGTCAGCTATCACCCTTATTGGCTCAATCTCTCTTTGGTAGATGTGCAATCACGCCCTGTGCATCAGTATGTTGCTGAAACATTAGAGCAGATTCTGCACCTTACAGAACAACCCGGCTGGCTGGAAAACCCAGCCCCGGTTTCTGCCTGCCTGCATGAATGCCTAAAAAATCTGGAACAACTTTCACGCAACAATCCGGCACCCAGTTTACTGGCCACATTGGATAATACCCGTGATATTCTGGTACAGATAGATCTGGCCCTATACGATCTTACAAGCCTGCGCCGCGATCGTGAATCTTCCCATACACGCCAATATCTGGAATGGCCTGTTGCCTTGCGCAATGGTGTGCGCGGCATGTTCATTGCACTTCTGGCTGGCATGCTGTGGTATGTGTTCCACTGGAGCGCAGGCCCTATGCTGATTTTGTATGTAGTCGCCGCATCAAGCCTGCTTTCAACAGCTCCCTCCGCCGGTAAAGCAAGCCCCATGATGGCAACAGGCACCATGTTGGCTGTGCCTATGGGGTTTTTATGCCATTCCCTGTTTCTGCCCCGTATAGATGGCTACCCGCTTTTATGGCTCACTCTCTGCCTGTTTCTACTGCCCGGTGTATGGTTGCAATTTCACCCGCGCTACAGCATTGGTGCATTTGGATATGCAGTGTTTTTCACCATGCTGCTCTCTATTAACAACCCTATTGTTTATAATGATCTGGCGCTCACCAATAACTGGATAACCATGGTGGCAGCCTGCATACTTCTGGTGTTGGTTTTCCGGGTTATTCTGCCGCCAGACCATCGGTTGGATGCTGCTCGGCTGGTTTCTTCCCTTACACGCAGCCTGCAACAACTCGCTCTTTCCCACAGTAACAAGCCCGTGCAATGGATTGCATGGGAAGGCCTCCAACTTCAAAAAATCACACGGCTGATGATGCGTCTTTCCTTTATTCCTTTCGGAATAGACCGGCAGGGATATACAGATGCGGCCTTTGCAACGCTTTCTCTAGGTCGGCTCATTTTACGCCTGCGCTGGAATGCAGAACATACCAAGCTTAATGCGCAGGCCCACGCTGCTCTTGAAAATGCATTAAAAGCCTTTGCCCTATTGCGGCATACCCCACTGGCTACGGCAGATGCTCTGGAACAGGCTGCGGCAATTCTCCATACCACCGCCACAGATCAGGATGGCGCCTCCCTTATGCGGGATAGAACCATCTCCTGCCTCATGCAGGCAGCGGGCATTATCCGCGCCATTCCAGGGTTTTATGACAAATACGGCCCCATCCATCGCTCTGTGGATGAGGTGGGGGCAAATGCCTCTGTTTCTACACTTATGGAGTCTGCTTCTGTGGGATAAAATAAAGAAAAAAGTTTCCTAAAATAAAAGCCATGATGATGAATTTAATTTTATCTGAATTTTCTTATTTATAGAGAACTTCTGTCCTGCCAGTTGCTTAATGCTTAAGTCATCACTCATAACAAGAAGTATCTGGCATGGCATATTCCGACACCTCGCCTCCGGTGACATACCGAAGAGCCAACCCAGCCCCATTAGGCTTAATGGGCTTTGGGTTAACAACCGTTCTTCTCAATTTACATAATGCAGATCTGGTACCCATGGGTTCTGCCATTCTGGCCATGGGGCTAACATTTGGGGGTGTTGCCCAAATTCTGGCGGGAATGCTGGAATATGGTAATGGCAATACCTTCGGCATGACAGCTTTTAGCGCCTACGGTGCTTTCTGGCTTTCGTTCGTGGCGCTTATTGGCCTACCTCATACTGGCATTGTGGATGCCAGCAGCCCTAACCTTGTAGGAAGTTACCTACTTGCGTGGGGATTGTTCACATTTATCATGTTTATTGCCACGCTGCGTGCCTCACGGGCGCATCAGGTTATTTTTCTAAGCCTGACAGTTCTCTTCGCTCTCCTTGCCACGGGTGATATGCTGGCTATGCCAGTTGTTACACAGTTTGCTGGATATGAAGGACTGTTCTGCGGTTTTTCCGCCATCTATCTCGCTGCGGCAGAAATTCTGGAGGAAGCCTTTGGATATGCAGTACTGCCGATTGGCAAACCTGCACCGGCTTCCATCGCTTTCCGAACCGCAGCCGCCTAAACACCCAAAAACATCCTGCCCCGCAGCACAAAATGCTCCGGGGCGACATGTTTGCATTACTTCTCAAAGCAATTTTGAGCTTCCTGCTTATTCACTTCCGCCAAAGTTGGCGGCATCCACGCAGGCTGGTTATCTTTATCAATCAAACGTGCCCGAATCCCCTCTACAAAATCAGGCCGGGCCACCATATGGCGCACCATATTTTCCTCCAGCACAAAAGCTGCATGTAACGAGGAAGCAGCACGTGCCTGGTGCCATCCATACCATGCTACCTGCACAGAAAACGGACAGGCTCGTGATAAAGCTTCAAGATCCTCTTGCGCCTCTTCTGATCCTTCCGCTTTCAATTTTTCAATAACCTGCAAGATATCTGGCGCATCATAACAGGAATCCAGATTTTGCACGTCCAGACTTTCAGGCTGGGAATGAAGGCGGCTGAATACATGCTCTGCACTTTCAACGCTCAACGTTTCTCTTAAATCTGTAAGAGAGTCCGATGAAACCAGAACATCTGCAAACCCCATGGCTATGGCCTCTGCTCCGTTCATACGCCCACCGGTAACAGCACGCCGTAAACCAGAAAAACCAGGCGCACGGGCTAACAACCAGCTTCCTCCGGCATCGGGGGCCAAACCAATAGCCGTTTCCGGCATAGCCAGCACAGATGCTTCCGTAACCACCCGATACCGCACATGGCCACCTAAGCCGATACCGCCCCCCATAGCTACGCCATCTAAAAAGGAAACAATGGGTTTTTTGTAATCTGCCAATAACAGCATCACATCATATACGCGCTTCATCAGTTCATATGCCGCCAATGCCCCTTGGGCTTTAAGACGATCATAAATGGCGCGTAGGTCTCCCCCTGCGCAAAAGGCACGCGGGCTGCTGCTTTCCAGCAGAATGGTATGGACGGAAGGATCATGCCGCCACATTTCCAAAGCGGCTTTTATGCCGTTGGCCATACTGATATCAACGGCATTCAACCGTTTGGGGCGGTCTAAAATAATACGCCCCAGATGCCCTTCCTGCTGCATTGTTACGCCAGATACGACGGAAAGAGTTTGCTCTGTCATTGCTTTCCTCTTTATTTCGTGCACAAACACGCACGGACCATCTTTGATTGATTTAAGGAGAGCAGATGTTGGCTCCGGAGACCAGCGCCTACCGCGATGCCATGGCCCGACTTGGCGCAGCTGTGAACATTGTTACAACAGGAACGCTGGAAAACCCCGTTGGTTTTACGGCCTCCGCAGTGTGTTCCGTAACAGATACCCCACCTACGCTGTTGGTCTGCCTGAACCGTGGAAGCCGTGCCAGACAGGCTTTTCATGAAGGTAGCGCATTATGCGTAAATGTGCTGGCATCTACCCAGCAGCATCTTTCCAACCTTTTTGCCAGCCCCAACTCCATGCAAGAGCGGTTTGCCACTGGGCATTGGAGCGCCTTGGCAACAGGCGCACCTGTACTGGAAGAAGCTGTGGCCTCGTTTGACTGCAAGATCAGCCAGATTGTAGAAGTTGGCACACACAGCGTAATGTTTGGTATTGTGCAAGCGTTACGCACCCATGCAACCGCACATGGGCTTGTTTATTTTAATAGAATGTATCACGCTCTGCCCCATACCCCAGCCCTAAAGCCCTAAAGCCCTAAGGGCTTTAGGCATACAATCAAGGTGTTGAAACATGTCACAGGATTATCATGATGATTATCCAGTAAAAGGGGATGATGACTATATCCCGTTTATTACTGTTAAAGCCCTGATTATCATGCATGTTGTGCTGCTAGCAGTCGTAGCTTTATGGTCTTGGCTGGATTGGTCCTTGCCGCAATAACAAGGATTAGCCAGATTTTTTAGCTACCCCGCAAGCGGCAAAACAGACTGGCGGTTATAAATACACCGCCACCTAACGCTGCAATCCAAAATGCTGTGGGGCAATTGGTGTACCAAGCCAACACCAAACCCAACCAAGCTTCCAGCAACGCAAGTAACGTTGCAACGCCCATTCCCAATAAGGGTGAAAAACCCATACGCAAACTTGCTGCGGCAGGCGCAATCATAAGCGTAAATACCAGCAAGACACCTGTGATCTGGGCACATTGCGCTGTAGCTACGGCAACAATCATGAGAAAAAGAATATCAAGCAGGCGCATATTCACACCCCGCGCCTCTGCCTGCTCTGGCTGAAGTGATGCAAAAAGAAGCGGCCTTGCCACAAATGCCAGCGCTATCAAACAAACTACGGAAAGAACACCCAGCCAGCCTAACATAGAAGACCCGATACCCAGAATATCGCCAAAAAGCAGTGCTGTGGCTGAACTGGCAGAGTGGGTGAGAAAATGCAGGCACAGCGCCCCAAAGCCCATGGCTACAGAAAGCACTAACCCGATTGTTACGTCTCGGCCTACCAGCCTGTCTCCTACCAACCCTATGGCAACACCACCGCCAACAGCACCCAGCCCAAGCCCAAGCAAAGCGGGCTGACCTAACAGAAGGGCAGCGGCGGCTCCGGCAAATCCTACGTGCGAAAGCGCATGACTGGCAAAGCTTTGCCCACGCAAAACAAGAAACCACCCCACAGGCCCACACACCAGCGCCGCCAAAAACGCCGCCAGAAAAGCGGTGCGCATAAATTCATACTCAAGCATCAAGCACTATGCCCCACGCACATACAGGACTGGAGTGACGCCCCACCACCTTCTGCCACAACAAATAATCTGTTTCCCGCCTTAATCACCTCAACCGGTGCGCCGTAAAGTGCACTGAGTGTTTGGGTTGTCATCACATCTTCCACGCGCCCCAGCACTGCCTTGCCATGCGCCATGTAAAGAACATGGTCCATCAACCCCATAAGAGGGTTAATATCATGGGTAGACATGAGCACCGTCATATTCCTATCTCGTGCCAGTGTATGAATACGTTCTGCTGTTTCACGCATACGAGCTGGGTCTAGGCTGGCCAAAGGCTCATCAAGCAACAAGATATGTGGATCATCCAGCAGCGCTTGCGCCAACATAAGCCGCTGCCTTTCTCCCCCGGAAAGAGAGCCTACCGGTCGCCGCGCCAGATCCTGCGCATCTACTGCGGCCAAAGCTGCATCAATATCTGCTCTAGCCTGTTTGCCGTAAAATGGCAGGCCCCATTTCCAGCCCTGCTGCGCGGCGGCAACTGTGCTCCAGCCGCTAAGTTGTGCAGCCACCATAGCGCGCACCTGAGGCATATACCCTATAGGCATACGGCCCTTTTGCACCGGCTGGCCTTCTATCCATATTTGGCCAGCCGAAAGTTTTTCCAACCCCAGAAGAGTTCTAAACAGGGTTGTCTTTCCAGCCCCATTTCCACCCAAAACAGCCACAAAACTGCCCGCAGGAATTGTAAAACTGATATTATCCAGCACTGTTTTTTTCTGGCGTAACAGAGTTACGCCAGCCACTTGCACAGCAGAAGATGACATTACGGCGTGACACCAAGCAAATGCGCAATTTGCGTAAGAGTTGAACTGATCCATATCTGCCAATGCGTATCCTGCGGCATAATTTCCGCTAGCGGCAGAATAGGCACACCTGCTTTATGGGCCAGATCTATCAAACGTTTGCTGGCTGGTTCTTCCACCTGCACATTATAGGCAAGGAGCTGTAGTTTTTTTTGCGCAAGATCCTGCTCAAATGCAGCCACAGCAACAGGTGGAGGTTCAACATCATTCATGATTGCAATCTGGAAGGCATTTTCCTTCATGTCCAAACCAAGGTAACTGGCCAGCGGGGTAAACAGAGGTTCTGTTGCGGCCACAGCCATACCTTGCACATGCGGGCGTAATGCTGCGGCTTGGGCCTGTACGCTGGCAATATCGGCCCCCAACTTCCGCGCCCGCTCAGCATATGCTTTTGCATGCGCTGGATCTGCTTGCTCGCACGCTTTTCCAAATCTTTGAGCAAAATCTGCCACAGCGTTCAGATCATACCATAAATGGGCATTCCCGCCCTCGTGCCACCCGGACCATGTATCTGCACGTACATACCGTGCCTGCGGCAAAGCAGAAGCCTGCACCAAATGATCCATCCAGGCATCGTATCCCGCACCATTGGCCACAACCAACGTAGCATCTGCCACACGACGCGCATCATCCGGTGTAGGAGCATATAAATGCGGATCAACAGCAGGTGATACAAGTATAGATGTCACGTGCATGTCTGGCTCAGCAATCTGCGCAGCCAGATCCCCCCATGTATTTTCTGCTGCCACAACAGACAAAGGGCGTGCGGCCGCACTACCTGTGCCCATGGTTGCAAAACCAAGCACAGCCACCATGCCAAACAACATCCGGCGTGAAGTGCCTTTTGTTTTCATCAATTCCATATGCGTTATCCTGCCATGCTTGAATGCAATGTAATATTATTACATTTTATCAGCTGCACGTCACCTCCTCACCCGCGCAAATTTGGTCTTCACCTCTCAGATCAGTTACGCTAAGAAATACAGAGAACGGATGATGAACATGCCCCACCCTACGTCTTCTTCCACAGCAACCTCAGCCCATGCCTTTCCTGCGCATATTGAGCATCAACTAGATAAAGCTACTGCTCTATGCACCCAACAAGGTGCGCGAATGACGGCCCAGCGCCGTGATGTGCTCGGGCTTATTCTTATGCATGCACGTCCAGTCGGGGCATATGATCTGCTGGAAGAACTTAAAACAGCAGAACGGCGCCCCGCCCCCCCTACTGTATATCGGGCACTAGATTTTCTACTTGAACACGGCCTGATCCACCGTATTGAACGCTTGTCTGCTTTTATTCCCTGCACCAATTTGCGCCATTGTTCTCATACGCATGAGCACTCGGAAGCCTGCTTGCATACGGCCCAGTTTCTCATCTGCCGCAACTGCAAAACCGTAACGGAAATAGCGGATACAACTGTTCTGGAAACCCTGAAACACATTTGCAAAAACGAGGACTTTGTAATTCAGAGCACCTCGGTTGAAGTGGAAGGGCTATGTGCGGAGTGTGCATCCAAACGGCCCACAAAAGAGATCCCTCATCAAGGTGCATAATGGGTCATCATCACCTGTTTTCATTACAGAATACACTACCGGGGCTGCCTCTGCCTTTTGCGAAAGAAAGGCAACGTACACCCCACTCAAAACCACATCATACTCAACAGAAGCGCCGAACCGACGCAAAAGAAACGCAAACGGACTTATTCTCTCTTCCGCTTCTTCCACCCTTACGCACACATTTTTTGCCAGATGAGATCCGTCTGACACGCATACCTTCCTTGGCAGCCACACACGCCAAGGAAGCAGGCAATTTTCTGTATCATATTACTGATGCCCCCGTGGCATCTCTGTTGTTACAAAAAGGGCTTCCCCTAAATAAGCGGCACCCTCTTATGCTGACAGAGCAGAACGGCATTAGTGCGTGGTTGGCAAAGATATCGGAATACATGCACGGCAATGCTTCCGAAAAAGCCGTTATCCTACGGTTGCGCCGTGTCATGGTAGAAGATGCACTTGAGCCTGATCTTGACCATACGGCAGAATTTGCAAGCAACTGCTATCTGCTAAGCGGCAACTTTAATCGTACAATTAGCTAAAAAGGGAACTCTATTTTCGCATGCCATCTGCATATCTTCACAGATAGATCCAGAATATTTTAATTAAAAAAAAGCCCATTCCGTTTTTACCGGAATGGGCTTTTTCTAAAACAACATTATTTTACTGATAAATCTCTAAACCAGATAAAATACTGTTATTTTTAGGATGCACGGGTGCGACGGGTTGTTCTAGCCTTTGTCTTCCGTGCTGCGGGTGCTTTTGCCGCAGTTTTTTCAGCCTCTGCTGCTGCCAAACGTTCATACCGTTTACGGCGACGTTCTTCCTGCACAATACGCAGCTTTTCCACGGCAGAAAGCTTCTTTTTAGCTACGGGCTCTACAGCACGCACAGCCCGCTTACGGGTTGCTGGAACTGCTGGTTTTGCAACCTTGCTGGCCGCGGTTGTTTTTGGGGTGCGTGTAGCACGTGCAGGTTTAGCTGCTTCAACCTTAGTAGCTGATTTTGCAGTTTTACGCGTTGATGCAGTGGCCGGAGCTTTGGCAGCACGTGTTGCTTTGGTTGCACGCACTGGCTTTTCTACAACCTCTTCCACTTTGGCTTTAGTGCGCCGCGTTGGCTTGGGGGCAACCTTGCTTTCAGCCTTAGCTGCTACTGTTTTTTTACGTGCCGTTGTTTTAGGCGCTACTGTTTTTTCTTCAGCAGGCTTACGGGCAGCAGCTTTACGCACATAAGAACGGCGTGGCTTAGGAGCTTCTGGTTCTACTTCAAAATCAAAAAGCTCTTCTACTTCGACAACTTTTGCGCGAGGTGTACGCTTTTTGGGGGCTACAGCGGCAACCTTGCGCTTGGAAACCGTTTTACCCGCAGCAGGTTTTCGGCGGGTTCTTGTCTCACTCATTTTAACTCCTTCTCAACCCCCTTTAAAAATAAGGAGATATATAAACAAAATTTTTAAACTTCAAAACTTCTTCAACTGAAGCATATACCTACAAGAACAGGTATAGCCTTAGATTTTCATTCTACATAACAAATGCTATAGAAAATGCAAAAAAATACTTTCAGATTTAAAGATATATTTCATTCTTCTGATCTATTTACCTTAAAAATGTTCTAAATACGTTCTCAAAAATTTCATGTGCTTGTACCCTGTTGCCCAAAACAGGTAATCATCCTTATATCCTAAACGCAGACCTCTCCTTCTCACGGAACATGCTTCATGAAAATCAATGGCACCTCTTTCCGCAGTGTATGGGTTGATGAAAAAGACCTGTGGTCTATTCATATTTTCGATCAGACACGCCTTCCCTTTTCACTGGACATCCTGCGGCTTACAACTGTTCAGGATGTAGCCCATGCCATTACCAGTATGCAGGTACGTGGTGCTCCGCTTATCGGTGCTGTTGCCGCATATGGTCTGGCATTGGCATTACGCACAGACAGCAGTGATACCAGTCTGGAACAAAACGCAGCCATGCTTGCGGCAACGCGCCCTACCGCCATAAATTTGCGTTGGGCGCTTGAAAGAATGCTAAATACTCTCCGGCCCATTCCACCAGAAAGCCGGGTATCCGCTGCTTATGCAGAAGCCCTGCGTATTTGCGATGAAGATGCAGCCCAAAATGAAGCTATTGGCAAGCATGGCCTTAAACTTTTGCAGGATCTTGCCGCCAAAAAAGAAAAAGGCCAGCGCCTGAACATTTTAACCCACTGCAATGCTGGATGGATTGCCACAGTAGATTGGGGCACAGCCTTGGCCCCTATTTACATGGCGCATGATCTGGGCCTGAACGTGCATGTGTGGGTAGATGAAACACGCCCACGCAACCAGGGCACTGCCCTTACTGCATGGGAACTCGGCAGTCACGGTGTTCCGCATACTGTTATTACAGATAATGCAGGAGGCCATATGATGCAGCATGGCCAAGTTGATATTGTTATTGTTGGAACAGACCGCGTAACACGCAATGGAGATGTTGCAAATAAAATTGGCACTTATCTGAAAGCTCTAGCCGCGCAGGACAATAAAATACCATTCTGGGTTGCATTACCTTCTACAACCATAGATTGGCGTATTGCCGATGGCATCCGTGATATTCCTATTGAAGAACGTGCAGCATCCGAAGTTACACACGTGCAGGGGCGTATGGCAGACGGAAAAATAGGTTCCGTGCAAATCACTCCAGATCATAGCCCTGCAGCTAATCCCGCCTTTGATGTCACACCCTCCAGGCTTGTAACTGGGTTGATTACAGAAAAAGGCTGCTGCCCTGCTACAGAAAGCGGTCTCCTGGGCCTGTTCCCCAACCATACGTAAAGGCCATTCTGCATACCGCCATGTTGCATGGCGGTATGCAGCCTCCATGACTTGACGCTAAGAGTAACTATTGAATAAGCGAAACCATGTGCATGCCTTGCAAAAGGCACAATGCTTCATGGATTTTCCAGAAAGGGCTACCATGTCAGAAACCATTGAAACACCAACAACGCAGTTTCTGACTGCTCATGGCATTGCCTTTACCCTGCATGATTATGATTATGTATCAGACCCCGGAAAAATTGGCTTACATGCCGCTGCTGGTATTGGTATCGACCAAAACAAGGTTTTTAAAACCCTAATGGTTGAAATTGATAAAAAGCAGATTGTTTGCGTGGCCATTCCTGTTCATAAAAAAATGGACCTGAAAAAAGTGGCTGCCCTGTTTGGGGGGCGCAATGCGCGTATGCTGGGGGCAGAAAAAGCCGAAGCCCTAACCGGGTTTAAGGTCGGTGGCATCAGCCCCTTTGGCGCGCGCACGCAAGTACCGGTTGTATTGGACGAAAGTGTTCTCAAACTGGATACACTTTATATTAATGGCGGCGGCAGAGGTTTGGTGGTGGCACTTAAACCGGCAGACGCCATCCAATGCGTAAATGCCCGCATGGCAGATGTGACCGTGCCTGACGCCTGATAACACAGGCGCAAAAAAGAAACAGACGCCGCACAAAAACACAAACCCTCTTCCACCCAGAACAACAGGCGCTTATTGCTATATCATTCAGACTTCCGACCAATGGTTGTCTCGCGCTCCGGATCTGCCGGAGAGTTGTTCTGGTATGGAGACGAGATTGTCACGCAAGCTTACCGTTGCCCTGCTGGCCCCTTTGTGTCTGGCAGCATGTGCCACACAGCAACCACAGCCAGGTGCACGCCCCACCCCAAGCGCTGCCTCCAGCACAAACGCTTGGAATACAGCCAGTGGTGGCTACGGCTATGGTGGCCATGTGCCGGATTTTGCCACCCGCAATTTTGAGCCCTTTAACCGGCAGGATGTTGTTGGAATTGCCATGCGTGAATGGCGCCTGTTTGGAAGCCCGGTTAATGATGATGACCCGGAGCAGCGCCCAGAACCACAAGTGGCCTCTGTTAAGCCAGAGCGCGCCCCTGGCCTGTGGGAACGCGTAGGAGAATACTGGTGGATTGGCATGGACCCGGACATGACCGAAACATCATGGACCGGTAAACACGATGCCAACGGCCGACTAACCGACTTTGTGCATGACGGATCTTATGCGTGGTCCGCTGCTTTTATTTCCTACGTTATGCGCGTAGCCGGGGCCAACAGCCGTTTCCCCTATTCTCCCAATCATTCTACTTACATCAACGCAGCGGCTTCTGGGCAATCTCCCATTTTGCGGGCGCAGGACCCTGCAAATTACACCCCAAAACCCGGTGATCTGATCTGCGTTGCACGTGGCCGTAGCAAAGACACCATCCGATTTTCCAGCCTACCAACATCTTACGGGTTTCCGGCCCATTGCGGCTTTGTTGTAGCTGTTGGCCAGAATGGACAGCCTTTTGGGCGGCAGATCAGCATTATCGGCGGCAATATTGATGATGCCGTGGCCCTGACACATGTACCAACAGACACCCAAGGGCGCCTCACCTCCCCCGATGGTCAGAGCTATGATTCACGCTATCCGTGGGCGGCGGTGCTGGAAGTGCTGTACGATGCTGAACAGGAACCAACAGCCGGCCAATAAAAAACTACACACGCTGCCATGTTCCATCTGTTTGTCCTTGGGGCAGAATTTTCAGGTGGAGCATGGTAGTCTGATCAACGCATTATAACGTGACAGCATAAGGTGTAACCAAATGACTGAAAACGCCGTTTCCACCCCTCATCCCGGCTGGACCACGCTTTCTGCCGACATGCCGGGTGCTGTGGGCGGAACCCCACTGGTACGCCTACGCAAAGCGTCTGAAGCCACGGGGTGCGATATTTACGGTAAGGCCGAATTCATGAATCCGGGCGGCTCCGTCAAGGATCGTGCGGCGCTGGCTATTATTGAAGATGCAGAACGCCGTGGCGTGCTAAAGCCCGGTGGCACCATTGTTGAAGGTACGGCAGGCAACACAGGCATCGGCCTCACACTGGTTGCCAATGCGCGCGGGTATAAATGCGTTATTGTCATGCCCGAAACTCAGAGTCAGGAAAAAATCGGCTTCCTGCGCATGATTGGGGCAGACCTTCGCCTTGTACCTGCCAAACCTTACCGCGATCCGGGCAACTATGTGCACGTTTCACGCCGTCTTTCCGAAGAAAACGGATGGGTATGGGCCAACCAGTTTGACAACATTGCCAACCGTGAAGGCCACCGCGCCACCACCGCACCAGAAATCTGGCAGCAGATGGGCGGCAAGGTAGATGCCTTTACCTGCGCTTGCGGCACAGGCGGCACGCTGGCTGGCGTAGCCTTGGGCCTGCACGATGCAGCCAAACGCGATGGCGTAGCAGCCCCCCGTATTGTGCTGGCAGACCCAGAGGGCTCTGGCCTGTATGGCTGGGTGAAAAGCAATGACCTGTCTGTTTCTGGTTCTTCCATTACAGAAGGCATTGGCCAGTCCCGTGTGACAGGCAATCTGGAAGGCGCACCGATTGATGATGCCGAGCGGATTCCAGACCCGGAAGCGCTGGACATTATTTATAGTCTGCTAGGTGAAGAAGGCCTTTCCGTTGGTGGGTCTTCTGGCATTAACGTGGCTTCTGCAATCCGCACCGCACGCAAGCTTGGCCCGGGGCATCGGATTGTCACCATTCTTTGCGATGGTGGTGCCCGTTATGAATCCAAACTGTTCAACCCTGAATTTTTGCGAGCAAAAAATTTGCCAATCGCACCTTGGCTGAACAAGTAAGATATTTGGCAAGAAACCAATAAAAAAGGCCGGGGGCTTTACAGCCACCCGGCCTTTTTTACGATAGGAAACTTATTCCCACTCAATCGTGCCCGGCGGCTTGGATGTGATATCATACGTGACGCGGTTGATCCCGCGCACTTCGTTCACAATGCGTCCGGCAACACGGGTGAGGAAGCCCATGTCAAACGGATAAACATCGGCTGTCATGCCATCTGTGCTGGTTACGGCACGCAGGGCGCAGGCCTGATCATACGTGCGGCCATCGCCCATCACACCAACAGTGCGCACAGGCAACAATACAGCAAAAGCCTGCCAAATGGCATCATACAGCCCGGCTGCGCGAATTTCTTCCAGAAACACGGAATCGACCTTACGCAGCAGATCCAGTTTTTCCCGCGTGATATTACCTGGAATACGAATAGCCAGACCCGGCCCCGGGAACGGATGACGCCCGACAATAATTTCGGGAATATCCAGCTCACGCCCCAGATCGCGCACTTCATCCTTGAACAGTTCACGCAGCGGTTCAACCAGCTTCATGTTCATACGGTCTGGCAAGCCGCCAACGTTGTGGTGCGACTTAATGGTAACGGAAGGACCACCCGTAAAGCTGACGCTTTCAATCACATCCGGATAAAGCGTACCCTGAGCAAGGAACTGCGCACCACCCAGCTTGGTTGCTTCTTCTTCAAACACTTCCACAAACAGGCGGCCGATGGTTTTCCGCTTGATTTCCGGATCTGTGACACCTTCCAGCGCTTTCAGGAAGATGTCTGAGGCATCACGGTGCACAAGCTGAATATTGAACTGGCCGCGGAATGTCTTGATAACATCATCTGCTTCCCCAGCACGCAGCATGCCGTGATCAACAAAGATACAGGTCAGCTGATCACCAATGGCTTCATGGATCAGCACCGCAGCCACGGAAGAATCTACACCGCCGGAAAGACCACAGATAACCTTGCCATCACCCACTTGTTCACGAATCCGGGCAATTTCCATTTCACGGAAACCTGCCATCGTCCACGTACCAGAACAGCCCGCTACGTTATGAGTGAAGTTCTTAAGCAATGCTGCGCCATGCGGTGTGTGCACCACTTCCGGGTGGAACTGCACACCATATAAGCGGCGTCCTTCATCTGCGATAACGGCAAACGGTGCACCTTCGCTTACAGCAACTGTGCGGAAACCGGGGGGAAGTTCCACAACACGGTCACCGTGGCTCATCCACACCTGCTCACGCCCACCGCGTGCCCATGCACCACGGAACAGCGCACAATCTTCTACAATATCAACAAAGGCACGGCCGAATTCACGGTGGTCTCCGCTTTCAACCTGTCCGCCAAGCTGTTTGCACATAGCCTGCTGGCCATAGCAAATACCCAGAACAGGCACGGCCATTTCAAACACCACATCTGGCACGCGCGGAGCATCCGGATTGTTCACACTGGCAGGGCCACCAGAAAGAATAATACCACGGGGTGAAAACTGACGAATCCGTTCAGCATCTGCCGTAAACGGCCAGATTTCACAATACACACCACTTTCGCGCACGCGGCGGGCAATAAGCTGCGTAACCTGACTTCCGAAATCCAGAATCAGAATACGGTCATGGTGCAAGGATTCATCCAGCTTGGAAGGCGAAACAGGCGGGGTGGCATCAACAGACATGAACTGCAGGTCTTTCTGATTTCAGTGCCAGAACTGGCTTTTCCTAGGGATGTGCAGCCACATATAGGGCTACACGGGCTCTCTTACAGGCGGATATAAAGCCATGCTGTCATGGCGTCACCCTAAAAACCAGAAAGGTGCGCACCTATCCTGCCTGATACCTGCCTTGCCTGTGCCATACACAAGGTACAGATTGCCAACGAAATCAGGAGTTTTTGCATGAAGCACACACATTTTTCCTGTTGGCTAAAATATGGCGCACTGGCTTTGGCTGGCTTTGGCTTTTTTTGCACATCGGCGCAAGCAGCCAAACAACCCGCCGCTGCCGCAGATGACCCGTATGGGGAATGGATTGGCACACTGGTGCAGGATCAAGGCGAAAACTGCCCCGTTAACGGCACATCACTTATGCAGATTGAACCTAAACGCATGATTTTTGTGCCGGAAATGGGCACACTTATCCTGCGAGGCACGCCCGATAAGAACAAACAGCACTATCATGCCCAGCTTATTCTAAAAGATGCCAAAAACCAGCCGCTCCCCATGGTGTTTGAAGCCCATCCGGCTGGCGAGACGTTTGAAGGCACATACGGAACACCAGAATGTCGGGCGCATGTTACGCTCCACCGCCCGGCAGACCGCGGCTGGAAAAACTTTCTTGGGAATGACTGACAAAAAAAATTCACTTTTTTACATTTTAGGGGTTGCCGACCTCACCGCCCTCGGCTAAATACCCGCTCACGGCGCACCCGTAGCTCAACTGGATAGAGCACCAGACTACGAATCTGGGGGTTAGAGGTTCGAGTCCTTTCGGGTGCGCCAGAATTTTCCAAGAAAATTTAAATTCCTTTTTGCGCAAGATTTTGCGTATGAATTTGCGCTCTTGCCCTTTTAGAATGGACGCATTTTGTCTGCGCCCATTCCTATGCTTTGGTTCAAGAAATCCCGATATCCCGCAATTTTTTGCCAGACATCAGATTCCGTTCAATTTGTTCCAAACTGATGCCTTTGGTTTCTGGCACAAACAAATATGTCAGCCCTAAAAAGCAGGCATTCAATATGGCAATCATTCCAAAGGTGGCAGAACCACCCAACAATGCCAGCACACTTAGAAAAGAAGCGCCAACAATCATGTTGGCAATCCAGTTTGTAAGCGTGGAAAGCATAATACCCAGATCCCTGCCCTGCATCGGCTGAATTTCCGAACACAGCACCCACACAATCGGCCCGGCAGACATGGCATGCGCTACAATAAAAACCATAATCATAAACACACATGCCATGCGGGATGCCTGATCCACCATACTGCCATGCAGCAGAAGGGATAAGCACGCCATGCTCAGCACCATAATGGCAAAGCCACAATACAGAACTGGCCTGCGCCCCCACTTATCAACCAAGCTGATAGCCAGGAATGTTGCCATCACATTCACCAGCCCGATCATGGCGGTACACCACATCTGTGCAGTGCCGACAAAACCTGCGAGCTGAAAAATACGCGGGGCGTAATACATCACCACATTAATACCCGCGAACTGCTGCATAATTTGCAGCAACATGCCCAAACCAACCGAACGGCGAAAATTGCTGTTTGCACGCAATAAGCTCCAGCCGTTTTGCTGTGCCTGTAACTGGTTGTGAATGGCCTTTATTTCTGCTCGTGCTTCCTGCGGTGTTGCGCGCAGGCTGGTTAGCACTTCCAGCGCTTCGTCCCTACGGCCACGCATCATCAGCCAACGCGGGCTATAAGGCAGAAACAAAACACCAATAACGTAAACAACACCGGGAATGGCAATAACGCCAAACATCCACCGCCATTGTCCGTGGTAGCTAAAAAACGTATCGCTTAAAAACGCCAGAAAAATACCTATCGTAATCATAAGCTGATAGGTGGAAATCATGGCGCCACGGCTGGATTGATCTGATACCTCTGAAAGATAAAGAGGCGCAGCAAAAGCCGCCACGCCAATGGCCAGCCCCATAAGCAGACGCCCGACTATAAGCACAGGCACAGACCACGCCAGAGCACAGAGTAAGGACCCGGCAATAAAAACGCCGCCCCCAAAAACCAGAGACCATTTGCGCCCGGTATGCCGGGTAATCCACCCTGCACATACAGCCCCTACGGCAGCGCCTGCCATCATGGCGCTGACAATCCATTCCTGCGCCAGAGTAGAGGCATGAAAATCCTGCGCCAGAAAATCTAACGCTCCGGAAATAACACCAATATCCAAACCGGACATTAAACCAGCTGTTGCAGCCAGAACACCAACAACCACAACCTTTATGGGAAAAGTACTTTCTGTTCCCTTATCAGGCATTGCTGCGTTTTCCATTTATTGTTCCACTTTGTTTTTCTGGAAGACGCAGTGGCTTTACAGGTAATTGGATCAAAAGGGAAAAGACTTTCCTTCTCCTACCCTCCGCGCACCTCAATACAGGGCAAAGAACGTGCCCGTAGCACCTGACAAACATCTGCCGGACCGGTATTTTGGGCCGTAATAAACTGCGCCCGATAATAAGACCGCCCCGCCACAGAAGCTTGTGTAACGGTAGGACGCACAGATAAAGCATGCGCTGTTAACAGACGATGCACCGAGTCTAGCGTGCGCTGGGCCTCGGCATAGGATGCAAAAGCCCCAACCTGTACCGCCCCGGATGATCTTCCAGACAAAGATGATGGAGGCAGCGTGAGAACATGCTCAGGGGTGGAAGGAGCATAACGCCTTTGTGCTGAAGGTAAATTGTAAGCCGCAGTTTGCACTGGTGCACTAGAAGGCGCTACCGCAAGCGGGGTAGCTATTACCGCCTGATCTGGAATACCAACCGGTTGAGCCTGTGCAACTTCTACAGGAGCTGCCTCTTCAACCGGTTGCGGATCAGGATGCGGCGTATCTCTATCCATCAAACAAGGGGTTGAGGGATCATACGCTGCATTGGGGTCTCGCAAACAGCCATCGGCTGTGCGCGAAAGATCCGCCCGCGCATACTCTGCCACAGGAGCAGCCGCCACAGATGGACCTACGCTGGCGACCATGACAGGAGCAGAGGACGGGGAAAAACTGCCTGTTGGTGCCGTTGTTGTGCCTAAATATGGCGTAATGGATGCAACATAATTCACCGTTTCATCCGGCAAAGGCCGCCCGGATGTTAAGTAATCATCCACGCGTTGCGGGCCTGCATTGTAGGCTGCCAAAAATCCTGGTGCGCCATAATGATCATACATCTGGCGGATATAGCCTGCGCCCGCCATGATATTATCATGCGGGTTATACGGATCTCCCCCCAGATTGAACTGGCTTTGCATATCCGCATAAGTAGCGGGCATAAGCTGCATTAGCCCCATTGCGCCAGCAGATGACGTTGTAAGCTGACCATCCAGATACTGATGCCCGCCCGATTCCTGCTGCATCACGGCACGTATCCAGCTTTCCGGTATGGAAAAACGCTGCGATGCTTCTTTTATGTATGGCCCCCAAGGATCTTCTGCCGGACCTACAGGCCTATAGGCAGCAGGATTGGCTTCTGATCTTTCATATGCGGCCTGATAATACGCCTGAGAGGACGCATATCCCCCGGGTCTGACGGCAGGTGTCGCGCACCCCGCCAACCCCAGCATGAGCGCAGCATATACAATTTGCCGTTGCTGAACCCGAAAAGACACCCGCTGTCCCCTTCCGTATGAACTTTTGCCATAAGGCTTGTCCCATAAACTTGCGACAAAAAGCACGGATTACGGGACACCCCCACATCTATTACCAATATGTCATTTTCATGGAAGATGGCTGTTAAGCAGCCTTATCTAAAAGTTCCCTCATCACAACATATTGTTATAACGACATTTTTTCTTGCATCATGCCGCAACCGCCCGCTTAAGATTGCTTTATCCCCCACATAAGAAGGGGAATAACGCCTATTCAGGAACTGCCATGTTCATACAGCCACTTGTTCCGGCGGGGCACAGCCTTGTGCTGTCATTTCTGCTCGCGGCCTCACCTATTATCGTGACACTCTTTGTTATGGGTATTCTACGCCGTCCGGCATGGCAGGCCACTCTGGGCGGCTTGATTGTCGGGTTGCTTGTTGCCACCACCATCTGGGGGCTACCAGCCAAACTGGCAGTCGCCAGCATCAGCAACGGTGTTGTGTTTTCTCTTCTGCCGGTTATGTGGATCGCACTTTCTGCACTCTTTCTGTTCAATGTGGCCGTGCAAAATGGGCGGTTTGATGCCTTCCGAGACTGGATTATCCAACACGTTCCCAATGATAGGCGCATCATGCTGGTGGTGCTGGGCTTCTGTTTTAGTGCCGCATTGGAAGGCGTGGCTGGATTTGGCACACCTGTAGCCATTACCAGCGCTTTACTGATCATGCTGGGCTTTCCGGCACTGGATGCCCTTACTTATGTGCTGATCTTTAACTCCGCACCGGTTGCCTTTGGTGGCTTGGGTATTCCTGTTACCGTTCTGGGCTCTATTACAGGCCTCCCCGCTGATGTGCTGGGGGCAACCATTGGGCGGCAGCTTACCCCCTTTGCACTGCTTATTCCCTTTTACGTTATGGCGCTTTATGGCGGGTGGCGTTCCGTCCGACAGACATGGCCTGTGCTGCTGGTAGCCGGTGGCAGCTTTGCCCTGACACTGCTGGTTATCTCTGGTGCCGGGCTTTACAGCCTCAGCAACGTGCTTTCTTCCAGCGTGGCGCTTGTTGCTACCATTGGCTTCCTGCGTTTTTGGAAACCAGCATCAGACCCACAATACGCTATTGATCTCAGCGGCTTGAACAGTCAGCAAGCTGGCGCAGCTCCTGCTGTTCCCCGCTGGCAAGGATGGATTCCTTGGATCACGGTTATTGCTGTGGTGATTGCGTGGGATGCCCTGCATATTGCTAAAATTGGCACGCTGCCCATTCATTGGCCTGGGCTGGATAATGCGGTGTTTATCTCTCTTTACAAAACGCCTTATGCCGCTGTGTGGAAGTTTGAACCATTGGGCACAGGCACGGCCATTTTGGTTGCTACCATTCTAACAGCTCTGTTCACCCGCACCACGTTGCAACAGTTTGGCGCGGCTGCCCGCACCACACTCAAGCAGGGTTGGCTGGCTGTCGTAACTGTTGCACTCACAATTGGGCTGGCGTTTTTGATGAACTATTCCGGCATGACCTATACTTTAGGGTATGCGGTTTCCTCCGCTGGTATGGTCTTTCCGCTGGTTTCTGTTTTCCTAGGCTGGATTGCCGTGTTCCTGACAGGAAGTGATACCTCCGGCAATGCGCTTTTCGGCAACTTGCAGGTGGCCGCAGCGCATCAGCTTTCGCTGGACCCGGTGCTGTTTGCTTCTGCCAACTCATCCGGCGGTGTCATGGGCAAAATGATCTCCCCCCAGAACATCACTACCGGCGTATCTGTAACGTCCTTGAAAGGTCAGGAAGGCACTGTGCTGGCACGTACCTTTAAGCACAGCCTGTTTTTAACCTTCTGTATCGGACTGGTGGTTGTTTTCCAGCAGTTTGTGCTGCGGTAGCAGCCTTATTTTACCCGATAACTCAAAACAAAAAACGGCCCCATACAAGTGGGGCCGTTTTTTTATGCAGATTTCAGCGTGTGCGTTCAGGCACCGGGCAAAGGCTGCAAAATATGAAGCTGAATGGGCTTATCCAACAGCGTGCTAATTTCTGCTGCAAGTGTTTTAAAATGCGGTGTTTCCATATGATCCTGCAATGCCTTACGGCTTGCCCAGCGTTCTACAAAAACAAATGTCTGCGGATCATCCAGATCACGGTTGGGCACGTACTGGCTGTTGGTGCTTTCTGCACGGGATGGCTTAATGCACGCCACCATAGCCCGCGCTACTTTTTCCTCTGCGCCCGGCTTTGCCTTTAAAAAAGCAACAACTGTAATTTCTTCGCTCATGCTACGGGCCTCTTTCCTGGTAAATTGCAATTACGCGTAAATAGTAGGCAATATATTGCGCTCTGACTACGGGATGAAACACCACCTCTGAGCACATCAGGCATTTGACAGCTTGGAGTGTGCGAAGCCGCCCATTATACTCCCGCACCATGATAGTAATTACAGGGGGAGCCGGTTTTATCGGCTCATGCCTACAGGCAGCGTTGGCCGCCAGAGGGCTGGAAACCATAATTGTTGATTGGCTTGGGCAGGAAGGTAAATGGCGCAATGTGTCCCAACATGCGCCAACACGCCTGATTGCCCCAGAAAACCTGGAAGATTTTCTGGCGACCACCCCCAAAATAGACACCATCTTCCATATGGGCGCTATTAGTGAGACCACCGCAACAGATGGTGATCTGGTATGGCGTACCAATGTGGAACTCTCGCAAACACTATGGGACTGGTGCACACGCAACCGCGCAAGATTTATTTATGCGTCTTCTGCCGCCACATATGGCGCGGCGGATAAACCCGAACTTTTTAATGATGATCCGGGACATCTCTCACAACTGCGGCCACTCAATTTGTACGGCTGGTCCAAACACGTGTTTGATCAACACGTTACCACCACGCTGGATCAGCACACACCGCGCCCGCCACAATGGGCCGGGCTAAAGTTCTTTAACGTTTACGGGCCGAACGAATACCACAAAGGCAAAATGATCTCTGTGGTGAAAGTGAAGTATGATGAGGTTAAATCTGGCCAACCCGCCCGTTTGTTCCGGTCTGATAGGCCAGACATTGCAGATGGCATGCAGGCCCGTGACTTCATATGGGTGGGTGATGTCGTAAACGTTATGCTCTGGCTGTATGATAACCCGGAGGTATCAGACCTGTTTAACTGCGGCACCGGCACAGCACGCACGTATCTGGATCTGGCCCATGCCGTGTGCGATGCCATTGGCTGCGAGCGCCAGATAGAATTTATTGATATGCCCCAAAGCTTGCGCGGGCAGTATCAATCCTACACACAGGCAGATCTTTCCCGCCTGCGGGCCGCTGGTTACACTGGCCAGTTCACATCGCTGGAAGAGGGCGTTAAACGCTACGTGCAAGACTATCTTGCCACGGATAATCCCTATCTCTGACCCAGCCATACCGGATCACCCATCATGCTTCCTGTTCTGATGTTTCCTCAGTTTAACCCGGTGCTGGTGCATGTCGGGCCATTTGCCATACGGTGGTATGCGCTCTCCTATATTATCGGCATTGTGCTGGGTATTACGCTGCTGCGGCGGTTGGTTAACCTTCCTCCGCGTGCTGGCACGCCAGAACTGGCGGATGACTTTCTGGCTTGGGTAACCCTTGGTATTCTAATGGGCGGGCGGCTGGGATACGTGCTGTTTTACCAACCCGGCTATTACATCACGCACCCTCTGGCCATGCTGGAAGTATGGCATGGGGGTATGTCCTTCCATGGCGGCGCGCTTGGCGTCATTATCGCCATGATGCTGTTTACATGGCGCCACAAACTGAACTTTCTGGCCTTTGCAGACCGCGTTACCATTGCCGTGCCTATTGGCTTGGGGCTGGGCCGCATAGCCAATTTTATCAACGGGGAATTATGGGGACGTGAAGCCCCGGCCTCTCTGCCGTGGGCCATGATCTTTCCCGATGGCGGGCCAATCCCGCGGCATCCCTCACAACTTTATGAGGCGCTGACAGAAGGCCTGCTGCTTTTTCTGGTTATGTTTGCGGCATCTCGCAAACTCTCTATCCGTGAACGCCCCGGTTTTCTTGCGGGTCTGTTTTTGGCTGGTTATGCCTGCGCACGCAGCTTTTGCGAGTTTTTCCGTGAACCGGATTCATTCCTTGGGTTTCTGCCCGGCGGCATTACCATGGGGCAACTGCTGTGCTGCCCCATGCTGGCAGCGGGCATTGCGCTTATGGTGTATGCCAACCGCCACCCGGTTTACGAAGGCATTCCCCCAGAAGCAGAAGCCAAGCCGTAAGCACGCGCATGCCTTCCTCTTTGCCTCCACAAGCTGAAAGGCTGGATGTATTTATGGCGCGTGCCAATGCGCGTTATTATGCTACCACGCCTTTGCTTTCAGACTTTATTACCGCGCCCGAAATCTCTCAGGTTTTTGGCGAGCTTCTGGGGGCTTGGGCCGCCACGGTCTGGCAAAGTATGGGTTGCCCTGCACACGTTATCCTTGCAGAAGCCGGGCCGGGGCGTGGCACACTTATGGCAGACGCGCTACGGCTGATTACACGCTGTGCACCAGATTTTGCGCATGCGCTTGATGTGCATCTGATAGAAACCTCTCCCCTTATGCGGCAGGCGCAAAAGCAAGCCCTTACGCCTTACGTGGTACCAACATGGCACAACCGGGTAGAAGACCTTCCCTCTGGCCCGCTTATCCTGCTGGGAAATGAATTTCTGGATGCCCTGCCCATTCGCCAGTTTATGCAAACGCCTTCTGGCTGGCACGAACGCTACATAATGGATCAAGCATTTCATCTTGTTCCATGTGCCGCACCAACATTGCCAGACAGCAGAAAGCTGGAAACGAACACCATTGTAGAACTTTGCGAACCCGCGCTGGAGGTTGCACGCCATCTAGGGCAACGTTTCGCAGCTCAACCCGGTGTGGCGCTGTTTGTTGATTACGGCCACCATTCCACCCTAACGGGAGATTCCCTTCAGGCATTACGCCATGCACGCCCAACACATCCGTTGGAAGCTGCCGGAGAAGCTGATCTGACAGCGCATGTTGACTTCACGGCCTTTGGCGCTACGGCCCAACAGGCTGGAGCCTGTGTTTATGGTACAGAAACACAAGGTGCATTTTTGCGTGCATTAGGTCTTATGGAGCGCACCGAACAACTGGCCACGCGCGCAACAGCAGAAGATGCCGCCATCCTGCGCAGTGCTGCGCATCGTCTGGCCGCCCCAGAGAAAATGGGGCATTTGTTCCGTGTTATGGCTCTTGCCTCTCCCTGCTTGCCCTCACCTCCCGGCTTCATGAAAGGAGCGGACGTATGACTACAACGCTCTCACCTCTCACCAGCCCTTTACTTGGGCATACACGCCACGGATTTTTCACGCGGGAAGGCGGTGTTTCCACCGGCCCGTACGCCAGCCTCAACTGCTCTACAAAATCTGGCGACAACCCACAGAATCTGGCTGAAAATCGCAGACGGGTTGCAACGCATCTGAGTGTGCAGGCAAACCATTTGCTAGGTGTAACACAAGTGCACGGCCGCGCTGTGATAACCGCCACAGCCCCTTGGCCACCCGGCACAGGCGCACCGGCTGATGCGCTTGTAACCAATCAGCCAGATATTGCCATTGGCGTTATTACCGCAGATTGCGCACCCGTTTTGTTTGCCAATGCAGAAGGCACCATTGTTGGCGCCGCCCATGCAGGCTGGCGCGGTGCTTTAGCTGGGATTCTGGAATCCACATTGGAAGCCATGAAGGCCCTTGGCGCTAACATGGAAAGTATGAGCGCTGTTGTTGGGCCCTGCATTGCTCAGGAAAGCTACGAAACAGCCGAAGATATGCATACGGCCATCACTACGGCAGATAAACAGGCTGCTCGCTTTTTTGCTCCGGGCACACGGGCTGGCCATTATCAGTTTGATCTGGCGGGTTGGTGCGTTTTTCGGCTGCAACAAGCCGGAGTGCGTAATGCTGCCGCATTAGGCGTTGATACACTCTCTGACGAAAAACGCTTTTTTAGCCATCGCCGCCGCACTCTGGCAGGTGGTGGACAGATTGGACACCAGATTTCAGCGATTGCTACGGGACTTCAGAACGGATGAACCGCCTTTTACGCCATGCTGCCTTGCCGCTTTCCTCTCTACTGCTCTTGGCAGGGTGTTTGGATGTGCCGCATCCGTTTTCCAACCCCGGCAAAGGTGGGTCAAAACTTGCAGCCAATGCGCCGCCATCCCGATTAGATATTCCTACGCCTACAGATTCTTTGCTGTCTGATGCCTCTGCCCAGATATGGGCCAAAGATGTTGCATCGGAACTTCTACAGCAAACCATTCCAGCCATTGCCCAACCTACAAGGCCCGGAGACTGGTGGCTGAAAATGCGCGCAGAACTGCGCGGCGATCAGGTTGTGCCAATTTACACAATCATGACGCCTAAAAACCAAATTCGCGCTACGCAGGAAGGGCAAGCTGTACCCGCAGCCCAGTGGTCTGCCGGAGATGCACCTTTCTTCACACTGGTTGCGCAGGATGCCGCACCACGTATTTCATCTGTGCTAACGGGTATTCAGGCAGATGATATGGAAAAAGACCCGCACAGCCTCAAGCATCGTGCTGCACGGGTTTATTTTACAGGTGTAACCGGCGCACCGGGCGATGGCGATGTGTCTTTGGCCCGTGCCTTCACAGCCGCTTTCCGAGACAGTGAAGATACAATCCAGAACTCAAAAGAAAATGCTGATTTCACGGTCCGTTCCACCGTTAAACTTACGCCCGGCCCAGTAGGCACGCTGGGGCATCCGCAACAGCATATCGAAATTGTCTGGAGCGTTGTGGACAAGGAAGGCAAGGAAGCCGGAGCTGCAACACAGCTTCATGATATTGATGCACACTCCCTAGATAATTATTGGGGAGATGTTGCCGTTGCTGCTGCGCAAGAAGCTGCCGCAGCCGTTAAACAAATTATCGGCCGCTATTCTGGGCGGGATAATGCGCCATTAGGTGCCCCCGGTGCATCCCAGCCAGCACAGGCACAGGCACAGGCACAGGCACAGGCACAGGCACAGGCACAGGCACAGGCAGCACAAGCGGCTATTACCACAAACGGCAATACAGGTGGCCCGACACAGCAAAACCAACCTGTGGCCCCGGCTCTACCATAAGAAAAATGGACCTGTTTTTGTGCCTATCTCTCTTAATAGGCACAAAAATCAGGAACGCGAACCGGGGGAAATCACCACACAGCCGCTGAGCTTGCGGCAAGCATCCAATGCTTCCTCGTGCGAAAGATTGGTCAGCCTAGCCCGATACAATTTGCCCGTTTTGGCCTGAACACTCGCAATTTGTGCACGTGCGCCAGCAAGAGCTGCCCGATTGCGCGCTTGCCCAGTTGCACTTTGCGCCATGGATTGCGTGCCAAACGCACCCACCTGAATAGCCCATGTTTTGGACTCATCGCCACGTGTACGATGTGTCAGTAATGGCGCAGGTTCTGCGTGTGCAGCAGGAAACATCTGCATGCGCCGTTGAGACGTGCTTCCCAACACAAGGCGGGAAGGTGCTGTAGGTTGTTCTGGCGGGTTAGGAATGGGGTCAGACGCATCTGCCACCTGCACCGGTGCAGTTGAGGCCGCTGTCTCGGAAGATCCTAACCGCTGCGCCCAAGCTGCGCGCACATCTGCTGGGCTTTCTGTCAGCCCGCTAATGCGGCCTTTACGGGCAACAGGCTGCCATTCTGGTGTATAGGATGTGGTTGCGGCATCTCCATCATTCCCCACCACTTCAGCCAGTTGCACCGGCTGTGCACCGCTGTTGCCGCTCCGCTGCGCCCAAGCAGATTTAACGGAGTTCACTTCCCCTACAGATTGAATAGGCTGGTAGGACTGGGCCATGCTATCATGGCTAGCAACCAACAAATCTGCCTGAGAGCGATTGGTCGGAGAAATCCCGACAATCCTGCGCCCGATAGAGGCCACATAATTTCGGGTTTCACGCGGGAGCGTACGGTTACGCGTCAGAAAATCTTCCAGCCTTCCGGGGCCTGCATTGTAAGCCGCCAAAAAGCCCGGAGAACCATACACATCATACAACTGGCGAATATAACCCGTGCCCGCCATAATATTATCATGCGGGTCAAACGCATCATCACCCAAGCTATAGGCTTGGCGCATTTCATCATATGTGGGAGGCATGAGCTGCATCAGCCCCATGGCCCCCGGCCCGGATGTGACAAGCTGCCCATTATGAAAAAGCCTGCCACCCGATTCTTGCTGAATAACCGCGCGTATCCATGCATCTGGCACATCAAACCGCTTTGATGCTTCCTGAATATACGGTCCCCAAGGATCTTGCGCTGTGCCAGGCGGTGCGTAATAGGAACGCGCATGCGCCCGATACCGTGCGGCTTCTTCCGCCACAGGCATGGTAATATCATCCCCACTGGGCTGATTTGCACAGGCAGAAAGTAACGCCAAAAGCCCCAGAATAACTGAACCTTTAGTAGCGCGGGCCAATCTTTTGCCTCGCCATGCCACAGAACACCGCTTATGCTGGCTGGCCTGTTTGGATGTCATGCTGTCTGGTCATCCCATTCATGGAAGGCAAGGCACCGGCTTGTCGGGAAGTTTTCCTGACGATCTGGCATAAAACTCATGCTGGTATTTATACCTCGGAGGTTTCTCATGCAAGAAATCGCTGCTGTTGTTCTTTGCCCATTATACTGCCTGTTGCAGAGACCGAATTGATCGGATAGGCCATAAAGCATGACGGCCACATCTGGTTCTTCCGCGCAGTTTTCTGGGTCTGGGTTACCTACACAACCTAGCCAACCTTCGCGCTCCCGCCTTGTTTCTGCCTGCAATGATATTGCGGGCGGGCTACGCCTGTGGCGACTGGCCCTTTCGTTGGGCTGGTTAGATATCCGGCTGCAATTCAACGGGTCACGCATTGGCCCCTTCTGGCTTACACTTACTACCGGTGTCATGGTTGGCTCCATGGGGCTGATCTATTCTCAGCTCTTCCATCTGGTTCTGCACGATTACCTCCCATACCTGGCAATTTCGCTTATTCTATGGCAGGCGGGGCTTTCCTCTCTTATTCAAGAAAGCTGTTCTACCTTTACGCGGGCGGCAGAAACCCTGCGTTCGGTTAACATGCCGTATTCCGTGCAGGCGTTCCGCACCATGGTACGGTGTGGGATTATGTTTGGTTACAACATCATCGTGCCTATTGTGGTGTTTTTGGTGTTGGGCGTATGGCCGGGCCTTACCATGCTTTTGGCCATACCGGCCATTGCGGTGTGGTTAGCCAACAACGTAGCACTTTGCCTGTTATTGGGCAGTGCTTGCGCCCGTTTTAGAGATATTCCGCCTATTGTGGGCAGTATTCTCCAGATTATGTTTTACATTACCCCTGTTATTTGGGAGCCCAAACAGCTCGGAAACACAACATTCTGGCTGTACTTCAATCCATTTTATGCATTGCTAGAAATTGTCCGCCGCCCGTTTCTGGGGCAGGCTCCAGAACTCACTTTATGGATGATTGCCGGAGGTTTCAGCCTCACTTTATGGATTCTGGCGTTATTCACCTTCTCCCGCTCCCGTAGCAGACTGGCGTTCTGGATATGACGGATTCTTCTACGCTTGCGAGAGCAAAAACCACCGCTGAATCAGCCTCCATCAGCATTACAGATCTTTCGCTTAGCTTTCCCATTTTCCACGGGGGGGCACGTTCACTTAAAAAAATGCTCCTTAAGCGTGGTAAGTCTCTGCTGGCCAGTGCGCGTGGGCTTCAAACTGGGGGCGCTGTTACCCTCGGGCAAGGTGAAACAGGCACAGTTTACGTAGAAGCACTCCGAGATGTTTCTCTCAGTATCAAGGCTGGGGAACGCGTAGGGCTTATTGGGCATAATGGTGCAGGTAAATCCACTTTGCTGCGTGTTATGGCGGGCATTTACATGCCGGAAGCGCCAAACGTGCACATTCATGGCAAAGTGGCCCCGTTGCTGGATCTGCTTTCTGGCATGAACCCGCAGTTAACGGGGCGGGAAAACATCAGCCTGTTTGGCCACCAGAAAGGCTTTCATTCCGCACAGATCAGCCAACTTGAAAAAGACGTAGAAGCTTTTGCCCAGCTAGATGACTTTTTGGATTTACCCGTAAGGCTTTATTCCACTGGTATGACCATTCGGCTGGGTTTTGGCCTTGCAACTTCCATTACCCCACAAATCCTTCTGATGGATGAATGGTTTATGGCTGGAGACTTCCACTTTCAGGAACGCGCTGAAAAGCGCTTGGCCTCTGTAGTGGACTCTACGGATATTCTGGTCATTACTTCACATGCGCTCGGTGTACTGGAAAAATGGTGCACCCGGCTTATCTGGATGGAACATGGGCAGATACGGATGGATGGCTCGGTAAAATCTGTCATGGACGCATACCGTGCGGACTCTGAACAAAGTGCCCAGAAAGACCATTCCTGAACCATGAATGTGCTTGTTTTTCTGCTGCGTTCTTTCGGTATCTATCTTCTTGCCGGTTTTGCCGAAATTGCAGGCTGCTTTGCCGTCTGGCTCTGGATAAAGGAAGGCCGCTCAGCTTGGCTGACTGTCCCCGGCCTGATCAGCCTATGCGTATTTGCCTTTCTGCTCACGCGTATAGATGAAGAAAGCGCAAGCCGGGCCTATGCTGCTTATGGTGGTGTTTATATTACGGCATCACTTATATGGATGCGCTGTGTAGAAGGCCGGACCCCGGATAAATGGGAAATGACCGGCGCGTTAATCTGCCTGCTGGGTGCTGGTGTTATTCTGTTAGCCCCGCGGCACGGATAAAAGCTTAAAGCAGCTTTGTCAGCTTCAGCACAAACCATGTGCCAAGCATGATACCAAAGCACAGAATACCGGCAATAACCGTATCCCACGCACCGCCGGACAAAAACATACCGCCAGTGTTCATGCCGAAAAATCCGGTTACAAACGTGGCTGGCAGCATCAAAGTTGTGCCCACAGAAACGATATACAGCCGGCGGTTGGTTTCTTCCGCCTGATTAGATGTGAGTTCATCCTGCAAAGAGCGCGCCCTGTCCTGCAAGGCCAAAAGGTCATCCAGCGCTGCATGAACCTGCCGTTGGGAGCGATCTCGCAAATCATCCTCAGCCCATTCAGGCAGTTCCAGTTCCTCATCACGAAAAATACGATCTACCGGCGCCAGAACACGTCGCAATTCTGTAGAGCGGCGCCGGGCAACACCCAGCAGGCCACTCATGCGGCCCAGATCCGTATCGCGGTCCAGCATCAGCAGCACATCTTCTGCACGATCCAACTGATCATCCAACCGTGCAAAATCACGCCGCAATGTATCTGCAAATTCCAGCAACGCCCGATCCACCACCTTGGCAGGAGAACGGGGAACAAGCCCTCGCTGTAACTCGTGATACACCACACCCAATGCAGGAATAGGATGCCTGCGCGTGGTTAGCAGCAGGTCTGGTTCCAGAGCAAACCGCCACGTGCTGACATTTCTTTCATCATCAGTGGATGTGTCATCAAATGCTGGCAGGGCACCAAAAACAATATCGCCCTCACTTTCCAGCCGCGTGCTGCGTTCCAGATTGGTCAGAACCTGACGTACCTCTTCTGGTAACGAAGGTATGCTTTCAATCTGTGCGCGAGAAAGAGTATGGACAATATCAAAATGGAACCAAGCCCACCCATCCTCTTTCATGAGTTCCAGGGGGAAGCTACCGGTTGTTAGGCGTTGCGTTACAACATCCCGCCCCAGTTCCACCGGCTCCTTACCCGGACGGCAGAAAATGGCCCACACCAAGCCATCACGCAGCAGGGTACCGCCTTCAGAAAGAAGATCAGGCAGGGCTCCGGCTGATGGTAGGTTGGGCATCACTGGTCTCCCTGCTTTCTTACGGGCATATCCCTAAGCGGGCTGCGTAATAAAACCTGTTTTTGGCGCCAGCGCCAGTCAGGTTGCATAACATGGGCCAGACATTGGCAAAAGGCAGGCAAACCACCTTTTGCCAACACTTAACTTATGATCGCACCCGCAAACCGCCGGAACGACGGCCAGAACCACCCCCTGCAGGGCGAGCAGAGCGCGCGCCATCTTGCTGCTTGCGTGCAGCTTTAAGAACAGGTGCCGCTGTAAGCTCGGCTTCTAGCTGAGCAATACGCTTGCGTATGCTTTCCTTAAGTGCCGGAGAGGTATGAGCCTTCATTGCCCCCAGCGTTTCCTTCAGATCGCGCAGCTGCTTCTGTTTTTCTGGCAGAGAACGACGAATAGGCTGGTTGTCAGACATCTGGCCACGATAAGCACGCATGAGCTGAACCTCATTACAACAAAAGAAGGCACGGCCAGCATTATGGCCGCGCTGCCTGCACAGTGCAGAAATGACCTATTGAGACCTGCGCCAAACGCACATAGCCGTTCACCCACCGCAAAAAGCGGCAGGCAAGCCCTCTATACGCGCAAAGAAAGCAGACTTTTAAGGTCTGATTATAGCGAATTGCTGCACAGAATATCCCGCAGCGTTGAAAGCAAGCTTTCACACTGCTGATCTGTGCCGACCGTAATGCGCAACCACGCAGCGGTGCGCTCACCCCTTAAGTGCCTAACAATAATGGCACGTTCTCTGAGTTGGGTGGCCAGTTCTGCTGCGTTCCGGTTCGGATGTCGAGTGTAAACAAAATTGGCTTTAGACGGCAAGACATCAAAGCCGAGTTTTTGCAGCCCATTTGCCAACGCCGTTCTGCTGGCAATCACCTTCTGCACGCTGGAAGCAAACCATGCCTCATCTTCCACCGCAGCCGTTGCACCCACCTGCGCCAGACGATCCAGCGGGTAGGAATTAAAACTATCCTTAATCCGCACCAGCCCTTCAATAAGTTCAGGCTGCCCAAACGCAAAACCAACTCGCAAGCCAGCAAGTGCGCGGGATTTAGAGAAAGTCTGCACCACCAAGAGGTTGGGGTATTCCTTAATTAAGGAAACAGCACTTTCAGCGCCAAAATCCACATAAGCTTCATCAATCAGCACAACACGGTCTGGCTGAAGTTCCAGAAGTTTACGCACCTCCGCCAGACTAAGGGCAATTCCCGTTGGTGCGTTGGGGTTGGCAACCACCACACCACTGCATGGGCCTGCATAATCTGCAATATTTACCTGCATATCATCCGTAAGTGGAACCGTACGGAATGGTAGGGAATAAAGGCCGCAATACACATGATAAAAGCTGTAGGTTACATCTGGAAACAATAGCGGTGCGCCATGCGCAAAAAATGCCTGAAAAGCATGGGCCAGAACCTCGTCCGAACCATTGCCAACAAACACATATTCCGGCCCCAGCCCAACACGGGCACCTAAAGCTGTGCGCAAAGCCAAGGCTTCAGGATCTGGATACAGGCGCAACGTATCATTATCCGCTGCCTGAATAGCCTCCAACGCACGCGGAGACGGGCCATAAGGCGATTCGTTGGTGTTCAACTTGATCAGATCGGTCATTTTGGGCTGCTCACCGGGAACATACGGTGTCAGCTTATGAACAAGCGGGCTCCAGAAACGACTCATGCTACCTATATCCAAAAAAACAAAAGCAGCCTGATGTTCAGGCCGCCTTATCCCTTCTTATCTGAAGGTGTAAAACCAAAATATTCTGCCAATCCTTTTTTCAGGAAAGGCTGGCAGCCACTGCTTTCAGTGCTTCTTCAAGGGCGGGTTTGCCTTGCCTGTGGGCCAGATCAATAGCGTTCAAGCCTTCGCCATCACGCAATGTCGGGTTCGCCCCGGCTTTCAGCAACAGCAGAGCCATATCATCCCGCCCAAACATCACGGCAAAGATCAGTGGCGTGCGCCCAACAGCATTGGGAATATCCACCGCGGCCCCAGCTTTCAGCAACATGTTAGCAATAGGCATATCGCCTTTAAACGCCACACCTGCCAGCGCCGTGGCTCCTTTTTCATCCTGCAAATCAGGCTTTGCACCATGCGCTAAAAGTACGCTTACGGCATCCTTATGCCCATTGTAAGAAGCCAGAATAAGCGGCGTATATCCTTTTTCAGCCCGCAGATTCGGGTCCATCCCAGCCTGCAAAAAGCGGACCAGCATATCTGCATCCCCTTCCCGCGCAGCGTTTAGGAAAAGTGCTTCAATCTGCTCACGCGTAAAGCCCTGTGCGCTACCACCGGTTGCCGGGGTGGCTGTTCCCTGCTCGGACGGAGTCCGGGAAGAAACTTCTGTCATGACTGACCTCCGGAAAAGAATGGTTTTGCAACAACGGTTATCTTACGCTGCCGCGTTATTTAGAAAAAGAACCATATCAGCCCCTTTGTCCATACCACAAACGCACAAGTGGCACGCCTGCTCCCTACCTTGGCAAAAAGAGCATTTCAGGCCCAAAATCACAGAGTTATGACAGCAGACCTGTTCCACATAAAAAGCTGCCTGCACGTCATCATCTCTTGCCGAAAAACGCCTAACCGTGGAATTGTGCGGAACTCTTACAAGGCACACCGCTTAGGGTGCTCATAACTTTCCGGCCATAATTCGTAATTACGGCCCAGTCTGGAGGATAGGTCTGCATGCGCGTTTCTCTTCCCACCCCTGTTCGCGCACCTGCACAAACGCAGGGCAGTGGCGCATCCAGCCTTGATACGCTGTGCATCAACACCATTCGCGCACTTGTCATGGACACTGTGCAGAAGGCCAATTCTGGCCATCCGGGAGCGGCCATGTCCATGGCGCCGCTGACCTATACTCTATGGCAAAACCTTTTAAACTATGATCCAACCAACCCGCTGTGGCCTAATCGGGATCGGTTTGTGCTGTCCATCGGGCATGCCTCTGCCCTGCTGTACTCCATGATCCATCTGTCTGGCATCCGGCAGGTTACAAACGGCAAGATCACCAATGCTCCCGCTCTTACAACGGCTGATTTAGAGCAGTTCCGCCAGCTTGGCTCCAAAACACCGGGCCACCCGGAACACGGGCATACAACCGGTGTGGAAACCACAACCGGGCCGCTAGGCGCTGGTTGTGGGAACTCTGTTGGCATGGCCATGGCAGAAAAGTGGCTGGCCGCACGCTTCAATAAACCGGGTTTTGACCTGTTTAACCACCATATTTACACCCTGTGTGGTGATGGTGACATGATGGAAGGCGTAAGCAGTGAAGCCGCCTCCCTCGCCGGTCATCTCCAGCTTGGCAACCTGATCTGGATTTACGATTCCAACCGTATTTCTATTGAAGGCGGCACCAACATTGCGTTTACAGAAAATGTGGCAGAACGCTTTGCGGCCTATGGCTGGCAGGTTCTGGAACTGAAGGATGCAAACGATACCGCAGCCTTCACCCAGCTCATTGCCAAAGCCAAGGCTGAAACCAGCCGCCCGAGCATTATTATCGCACATTCGGTTATCGCATGGGGTGCGCCCAATAAAGCTGGTATGGCCTCCGCTCATGGGGAACCTTTGGGCGCAGAAGAAGTGCGTGAAACCAAAAAGTTTTTCGGCTGGCCAGAAGAGAGCAGCTTCTTTGTGCCAGAAGTAGCGCTGCAACATATGCAGGATGGCTTGGGTGCCCGTGGGGCTGCTGCCAGCGCCGCATGGAACAAACTGTTTGCCAATTACCATTCCTCACACCCAGCTTTGGCCGCAGAACTGGATGCCATTTTCAATGGCACGCTACCAGAAGGCTGGGATGCAGATATTCCAGTTTATGAAACCAGCGCCAAAGGTGAGGCCTCCCGCTCCAGCTCTGGCGCGGTGTTAAACGCTGTAGCAGGCCGCCTGCCTTGGCTGCTGGGTGGTTCTGCCGATCTGGCGCCTTCCACCAAAACGCTACTAAAAGGCGAAAAAAGCTTTCAGCCCGCACAATGGGGCGGAAGTTATGCTGGGCGCAATTTCCACTTTGGGGTGCGAGAACACGCCATGGGGGCCATTGTAAATGGTATGGCCCTGTATGGCCTGCGCCCTTATGCGGCTGGTTTTCTGATTTTCTCAGATTACATGAAGGCCCCTATCCGCCTTTCCTCCATTATGGGCGTGCCTGTTACCTATATCTTCACCCATGACTCCATCGGTGTGGGTGAAGATGGCCCAACACATCAGCCTATCGAACAGCTTGTGCAGTTGCGCGCTACGCCGGGCCTGATAACGCTGCGCCCAGCTGATGCCAACGAAGTGGCCGAAGCATGGCGCTTTCTGATCCAGCACCGCACTGGCCCCAGCGCCCTTGCCCTGAGCCGCCAGAATCTGCCCACGCTTGATCGCACCCGCTATGCACCGGCTTCTGGCCTCACCAAAGGTGCTTACGTTCTTGCAAGCAGTGAACAGACACCAAAGGTCATCCTGATTGCATCGGGCAGCGAAGTTTCTTTGGCTGTCGGCGCGTATGAAGCCCTGAGCGCAGAAGGTATTCCGGCCCGCGTTGTTTCCATGCCCAGTTGGGAACTTTTTGAAGCCCAGCCACAATCTTACCGTGAGAGCGTGCTACCCGCCGCTGTAACAGGACGTGTGGTTATAGAAGCAGGCTCACCCATCGGGTGGGATCGCTATGCTGGGCCAACGGGTGAAATCATTGCCATGCGCGGCTTTGGTGCCTCAGCTCCAGCGGGCAAACTGCTTGAAAAATTTGGTTTTACGCCAGAAGCCGTATTGGCAGCAGCCAAACGGCAGGCAGGCTGAACAAACCAGATCTTTCACCGCGCGTTATATTACATCGGCCTGCCCGGTTTTGAATCGGGCAGGATGGAGAAAGGATAACCACCAATGACATCCTCCGCCACGCCAAGCGCCAATCCGTTACGGGCACTCGCAAAAGCCCATCAGTCCCCCTGGCTGGACTTCATCCGTCGCTCCTTTGTGGAGGATGGTTCACTGGCGCGCCTTGTGCAGGATGATGACATTCGTGGTGTCACCTCCAACCCCGCCATCTTCCAAAAAGCGATGGGAGAAGGCACGGAATATGATGCCCAGATGCGTGACATTCTGACGCATGAAATTGTTTCCCCCGGAGTGCTCTACGAAAAACTGGCCGTTACAGACATTAAGGCAGCCGCCCGTGTTCTGGCCCCGGTGTATGAGCAGGCTCGTGGCAAGGATGGTTTTGTAAGCCTAGAGGTTTCTCCGTATCTGGCACGAGATCTGGCAGGCACAACGCATGAAGCCGCCCGCTTGTGGACGGATGTGGCTGAGCCCAACCTGATGGTCAAAATTCCCGCAACGCCTGAAAGCATTCCGGCTATCCGGGCCAGTATTGCCGCGGGCATTAACGTTAACGTCACGCTTATTTTCTCTCTGAATGCTTACAAAGATGTTGTCGATGCGTGGTTGAGTGGTCTGGAAGACCGGAAAGCCAAGGGCGGAGATCTCTCCCACGTTGCCTCGGTTGCCTCCTTCTTTGTCAGCCGGATTGACGGCAAGATTGATGCAGAAATTGATCGGCGCGTTGCTGCTGGGGATAAAGATGCCGCAGCCCTGAAGGCCCTACGCGGCAAAGTTGCCATTGCGAATGCCAAGATGGCCTATGTGTACTGGCAGGAAATTATGCAAACGCCGCGCTGGAAAGCGCTGGAAGATGCAGGTGCGCAAACTCAGCGCCTTCTGTGGGCCTCTACCGGCACCAAAGATAAAGCCTATAGCGATGTGCTGTATGTTGATAGCCTGATCGGCCCGCAAACCGTTAACACCCTGCCGCCTGCCACTATGGATGCCTTCCGTGACCACGGCACTGTGGCTGAAACACTTGGTACAGATATCGCCAATGCCCGACAGGTGATGGAAGATACCCAGCGCCTTGGTCTGGATCTGGAAGGAATTACCAAAACCCTTGTAGATGAAGGCGTGCTATCCTTTGCAGATGCCTTTGATGGGCTACTGGGCTCTGTTGCTGCCAAACAGGCTACCCTTTTGGGCGATAAACTCACCACCCTGAAAACAAGCCTGCCAGCCGATTTTCAGGAAGCAGTTAACAAAGGCCTCACCGCTTGGCGCAAATCTGGCTCTATCCGCCACATCTGGGCCAAAGATGCCGCGGTGTGGACCAATGGGCCAGAAGCCAAATGGCTAAACTGGCTGAATACGGTAGACGACCGCCTGCACCATATTGGGGATCTGGAAGCTTTTCAGGCTGAAGTGAAGGCCCGCGGTTTTCATCAGGTTCTGCTGATGGGCATGGGTGGTTCCAGCCTTGGGCCAGAAGTGCTGGCCATGACCTTTGGCAAGCACGAAGGCTTTGGCCACCTTTACGTGCTGGACAGCACGGACCCGCAGCAGGTTGCCGCTTTTGAAAAGAAGATAGATCCGCACCACACGCTGTTTATTGTGGCCTCCAAATCCGGCAGCACGCTGGAGCCCAATATTATGCTGGCCTATTTTCAGGATCTGGCCAAACGGGCACTGAAAGAAAAAGCAGGTTCACACTTTGTAGCCATTACAGACCCTGGCTCTAAGCTGGAAGCCTTTGCCAAGGCCGAGGGATTCTGGAAGATTTTTGCCGGTGACCCACAGATTGGTGGTCGTTACTCTGTTCTTTCCAACTTTGGCATGGTGCCTGCCGCGGCAGCCGGTGTGCCGCTACGCTTGTTCCTTGAAGATGCACTGCGTGGTGTACGCATGTGCGATGGCAGCGTGCCGCCTGTGTCCAACCCCGGCGTTTTGCTTGGCACCATTATGGGCGTTGCTGCCACACAGTTTGGCCGCGATAAGTTGACGATTATTGCCACGCCACAAATCATGGATTTTGGCGCGTGGATGGAACAGCTTATTGCTGAATCCACCGGCAAACATGGCAAGGGTATCATCCCCATTGACGATGAAACGCTGGGTGGACCCAAGCGCTACGGCAAAGACAGGCTGTTTGTTTATCTGCGCCTCGCCACCGAACATCGGCATGAGCAGGATGAAGCCATTTCAACCCTGATTGATGCCGGGCAGCCTGTCATCACCATCAACTTCCATAACAAACGCCAGATTGCGCAGGAATTCTTCCGTTGGGAGATTGCAACCGCTGTTGCAGGTGCTTTCCTGAACATTGATCCGTTTGATCAGCCGGATGTTGAATCCACCAAGATCGAAACACGCAAGCTGATGGAAGCTTACGAAAAAACCGGCAAACTGCCCGCAGAAGAACCTTTTGCACAGCACGGCCCGCTGGTGTTTTTTGCAGATCAAGCAAATGCGAACGCCCTTAAGGGAGATACAGCAACAGCTATCCTGAAAGCACACTTTGACCGCGTAAAAACCGGAGATTACGTGGGACTTCTGGCTTACATTGAACGCAACCGTGAAACACTGGAATGGATCCAGCATGTGCGCTTGCATGTGCGAGATGCCAAAACCATTGCCACGGCAGCAGAATTTGGCCCGCGCTTTCTACACTCCACCGGTCAGGCTTACAAAGGTGGACCCAACACGGGTGTTTTCCTGCAAATTACTGCGGATGATGCGCGAGACCTACCCGTGCCCGGCACAGGTTATTCCTTTGGTGTTGTCAAAGCCGCTCAGGCACGTGGAGATTTTGACGTGCTGGCCGAACGCAAACGCCGTGCCCTGCGCGTGCATATTAAAGGAAATCTAAAAGAAGGCCTTGCAGCGCTTGCTTCCGCCCTGCATGACGCCCTGTAAAATATCAGACAGGAGAACATTATGCAGATTGGCATTGTTGGACTGGGCAGAATGGGCGGCAACATTGCCGTCCGCCTGACACGGCACGGGCACGACGTTGTTGTTTATGACCGCGATACCGCAATGGTGGAAAAAACCGTTGCCCGCGCAGAAGCCGGTCGTGCTGTTGCCGCCAGCAACCTTGCCGATGTGGTGGAAAAGCTGAGCGGACCCAAAAAAATTGTGTGGTCCATGCTTCCGGCTGGCGCCATTACGGAAGAAACCGTAATGGCTTTGGCTGGCCTGATGCAGAAAGGCGATATCGTTATTGATGGTGGCAACACCTATTACAAAGATGATATCCGCCGCGCCAAAATGCTGGCTGAGAAGGGCATTGATTACATTGATGTCGGCACATCTGGTGGTGTGTGGGGCTTAGACCGTGGCTACTGCATGATGTATGGCGGCCCGCGTGAAGCCGCCGATCATATTGATCCTATTCTGGCCTCTCTGGCCCCGGGCATTGGGGATATCCCACGCACGCCGGGCCGTGATCACGCAGACCTCGACCCCCGTGCGGAACAAGGCTACCTTTACTGCGGCCCTGCCGGATCAGGCCATTTTGTTAAAATGGTTCATAACGGTATTGAATACGGCATGATGCAGGCCTTTGCGGAAGGCTTTGACGTGATGTACCGCAAGGACTCACCACTTCTGGCAGAGGATGAACGCTTCTCTCTCAACATGGCAGATATTGCCGAAGTCTGGCGCCGTGGCAGCGTGGTATCTTCTTGGTTGCTGGATCTTACGGCGCAGGCTCTGGCCAAAAATGGTGAGCTTTCGGAATTCAGTGGTGAAGTGAGTGATTCGGGTGAAGGCCGCTGGACAATCGAAGCCGCTATTGAAGAATCTGTGCCCGTGCCGGTTATGACAGCCGCACTGTTCACACGCTTCCGTTCACGCAGTGGCAATACATTTGCAGAAAAAGTGCTATCTGCCATGCGTTTTGGCTTTGGTGGCCACGTAGAAAACAAGAACTAAAATAATATTTCAAACACAGTGCAGGAGTCGGGAAGTATGACAGATAACGGACAGAACGGACTCAACCCGGGCCGTCCGCCTGCTTCCCGCATCCGCCTTGTTGTGTCTGACATGGATGGCACGCTGCTTACGCCTGAAAAACAGGTTACCCGGCATAGTATTGCCGCTATTCAGGCTCTCCAGCAGGCTGGTGTACCTGTTTGTCTTGTAAGCAGCCGCCCGCCGGGTGGGATGGAAATGTATTTTGATGTGCTGGGCCTGCACACGCCTTATGGCGCGCTGAATGGCGGCACCATTTTTAATGCAGACCGCACAATCCGCTCTCGCCTCTCACTAGACCCCGAAGCTGTTCAGGAAACCTTGGATATGCTGAAGGTGCATGACATTGATGCCTGGCTGTTCCGTGGGCATGAGTGGTTGGTAACCAATGCAACCGGTGCGTATGTAGAACCCGAAGCAAAAGCTGTGCGCATGACCCCTACAGCGGTGCCATCGTTTGATGATTACCAGCAGGATGTTGGCAAGGTGACTGGATCTTCTGCCGATTATGAAGCCCTGATGCGTCAGGAGCTGGAAATCGGGCAGTTGCTAGAAGGCCGCGCCAGTGTAGCCCGCTCCTGCCAATGCTTTTTAGATATCACCCCCAAAGATGCCAACAAAGGCTACGCCCTGCGCCAATTGGCCAATTTGTATAACGTACCCATAGAAGAAGTGGCCTGCATTGGGGATATGAACAACGATGTGCCCATGCTCTCCATTGGTGGGCTTTCTATTGCGATGGGGCAGTCAAAACCAGAAGTGGCGGAAACAGCCCATTTTGTAACGGCCCCCAATTCAGAAGATGGCTGGGCCAAGGCTATGGAACAGTTTGTATTGCCCCGCGTGGCTCCTCTTTCAGACACGGCAGGAAAGACAGTATCGTGACAGAACAGAATACCGCCACCGGCGCCCTGCACATTTCTGCAACACGAGACAGCCTGATGCATGATCTGGCTGACTGGCTTGTTAAGCAGACGCTCCAGCGCCCGGAAGCTCCCTTCCGCATTGCGCTAAGTGGAGGCAGCACGCCGCAACATCTCTACCGCCTGATGACAGAAGAACCCTATGTCAGCCGCTTTCCGTGGCAGCGCATGCAGTTTTTTCTGGGAGATGACAGGTTTGTGCCGCACGATCATGCAGACAGCAATTATGGCATGATGCGCCGCCTGCTGTTTTCCCGCGTGCCTGTGCCCGCAGAAAACATCTTTCCCATGCCGGATAAAGGCACCGCGGAGCAAGCTGCCAAGGAATATGAAGCAACCCTGAAACAGATCTATCACGGAGATGCTCTTCAGGCAGACAAACCCCTTTTTGACGTAAACCTGCTGGGTTTGGGCACAGATGGGCATACGGCCTCGCTTTTCCCCGGTCAGCCGGTGTTACAGGAACGCACCGCATGGGTTGCCCCTTGCGTGCCGCCTGTGGCCCCCCACACGCGACTGACACTGACATACCCGGCTATTCATGCCAGCCGGCACGTTATTTTTCTGGTAGAAGGGGCAGACAAGAAAGAAGCTGTTGCCCGCGTAAGAGCGCAGGACCCTGCCTGCCCCGCCAGTGCCATTACCAGTGCAGGAAATCTGATCTGGTTTTTAGATCAGCCCGCCGCTCCCGCACTGCAGAACTAACAGGATACAAACAGGCATGACCGCAACACCGCCCGACCCCGCTGCAGCCTTCAAACAGCAGGCTGCCATTAAGGCTGCATCTCTTGTGCAGAATGGCATGGCCGTTGGCCTTGGCACGGGTTCTACCGCCAAATTTGTTGTTGCTGAACTTGGCCGCCGTGTGCGGGAGGAAGGGCTGCGTATCCGCGCCATTCCTACATCCAGTGTCACAGAAAAACAGGCCAGAGAAGAAGGTATCCCTCTCACCACTTTTGGGGAACAGCCTGAACTTGATATCGCCATAGATGGAGCGGATGAAATTGAACCACGCACCCTCAACCTTATCAAAGGTTTGGGTGGCGCTCTGTTATGGGAAAAAATAGTAGCCTCTGCCGCCAAGCAGTTTGTGGTGGTGGCCGATGCCACCAAATATGTGGACCATCTGGGTGCAAAATGCCCCCTGCCAGTAGAAGTTATTCCTTTTGGCTGGGAAAACGTTGCACGCCAACTGGGGGCACTGGGCGCGCATGTTACACCACGCCGTAACCGTGATGCCTCTTTCTATCTGACAGATGAGAAGAACCTCATCATGGATTGCGTGTTTGGCCCCATGATGGAACCTGAAAAGCTGGGCCGCTCCATTCTGGAAATTGTTGGTGTGGTTGAACACGGGTTGTTCCTGCATATGGCGCGCCAAACCATTACCGCTGGGCCAGAAGGCATACGCATCCTTACCCCACAGCAGGATTAAAATATCACCCATGCCACAGAATGCTTCTGCCCACCCCACAGACAGCACACTCCCTGCCCAACCAGCGGCACAGGGTATTACCCAGCACCTACTGGTTATTATGGGAGTATGCGGGTCTGGCAAAAGCACTGTGGCTGAAGGGTTGCATAATGAGTTGGGGTGGCCCTGGCTGGATGCAGATAGCCTGCATGCTCCCTCCAGCATTGAAAAAATGGCCCACGGAGTTCCACTGACAGATGAAGACCGCCAAGGCTGGTTAGCCCGCTGCCATGCTTGGTTGGCAGAAAAACAAAAAGCCGGAACGGGCGGTATCCTTGCCTGTTCTGCCCTCCGCCGCGTTTATCGTGATCGACTTCAGCAAGATGGCGTAAAGCCTATATTTATCTATTTAAGCGCAGATACATCTGTTCTGGCACAAAGACTAAAAACCCGGGCCGACCACTTTATGCCTGCCTCTTTATTGCCTAGCCAGTTAGAAACGCTGGAACCGCCACAAGCGGATGAGGAAGCACTTACTTTTTCCGTTCTCCCAGAACCAGCGGAAATTATTGCAGAAATTCTGACACGCTTGAGAACTCTTCCCTTAAACATGTAAACGCTACGGGAGAAGGTAGTGGGACACAATTACGCCAAACCCCTTACATCCGGGCAAAAAATGGAACGCCTGCTAGCACGCATTCCACCGGGTTGGCACATTGCGTTGGAGCGTCAGACTGGTGAGGCCACATGGCGTGCCCTTACGCATGCACCGGATAAAGAAGGAAGCTGGAGCGCACCTTATGCTGATCCAGCAGATGCGCTGGAAGAAGCATGGCGCAACAACCGTTCAGTGCTTGTATAATTTTTGCATGAAGCAGGGCCGTTACCGCACTGCTTTTTCCGATGTCACCTTACGGTAGGGTTTGCCGGTTAGACTATTTATTCTAACCTTACGGGGTCGCTTGGGCGTTTCATCTGGCACAACGTGGCACGGTACACCTTCAGCCTGCCGTGCTTTTGCAAAGCGTTGCGCATGTGAAAGCTGAGATGCCTGGTAAAGCAGCTTATCTCCCAGCATAACCTTGTGCTTACGCACGATATTTTCCTCCAATAGTTCACCATATCCGCACCAACATGGTGCTTGTGGCGCATCTATCTGTATCCTATCGTATATAAAAACAGGATACGCTCCATGCCTTCATTGCTGACACGCCTTTGTTGCTCCACCCTGCTGATTGCGGGATTGGGTTCTTTTGTTGCTTCCTCCGCCATAGCGCGCAGCGTTACGGATATGAGTGGCCATACCGTTGAGATCAAGGACGACCACCCAGCCATTGCAGACCTTTGGTTTGCCCATAACGAAATTTCCGTCATGCTGGGGGCAGCAGACCGTATCCGGGTTTCTGCCGAAAATCCGGTGGATAGCCCGTGGCTGTTCAAGGTGGCGCCTATCATGAAAAACGCCCATACGGGCGTGCGGCCTGATACCGCTAGCGCAGAAAATCTGCTGGCCCTCAATATCGGTCTGGCTTTTGTGCCAACATCTGCAAAGGCAGAAGAACTGCGCAGAATGGGCGTGCCCACTTTATGTGCAGAATATACAACTCTGCCACAGATGCTGAAATCCATGGATATGACAGCCCAAGCGCTGGACACACCGGAAGCCACGCGGGTTGCCCAGTCTTACAAAGAGGACATGGAAGCAACGCTTAAGCAATTAAGTACCCGGTTGGCCAATCTGCCTGCCGCAGAGCGCCCTCGCGTTTTGCATATTGCGCGCCTGAACCCATTGCAGATTGATGGTACAGACACACTGATAGATGCTTGGATACAAACTGCTGGCGGGCACAATGCTGCTACGGTCAGCGGCAACCATCGCCCTGTTTCCTTTGAACAAATTGCTGTGTGGAATCCGGATGTCATTATTATCGGAGCCTCCGCAGGCATGCCGGACGCGGCCTCCCCTCTAAGGTCTCTGGCTGCTTTTAAAAACGGGCGGGCATGGATAAACCCACGAGGCGTATTTGCATGGGACAGATACGGCGCGGAGGAGCTACTTCAACTTCAATGGGTTGCACAAAAACTGCACCCAGATCTTTTTGCTGATACGGATATGCACAAGGCCACACAGGCCTTTTACCGTAAGTTCTTCCATTACCCTTTAACGGATCAGGAAGCTGATCTTATTCTGGCTGGAAAACCACCTGCTCCATAACCAGCATGCATCATATTTCATAAAAGTGCATGACACTTATGTGATGTGTTGGACGTTGGTCAGCCGTCCTGTTATGTCCGATCCATGACAGGACTGCTAGACCACCTGCGCACTCATAAAACACCTGCACGCCTTTTGCTGACCTTACGTGCCTTGGTGCGTACAGATTCTCTGTGGCTTGTTGCTCTGGCTGTTCTTATTGGTCTGCTGGCTGGTGGTGCGGTCAGCCTTATGACCAAAGCAACCTTTCTGGTTCACCAGCTTTTGGCTCCCGGTCATTCTCGGCTTTCTGGCCTTCAACATATTACACCCCTGCATGCCCTGCTGGTTCCCACCTGCGGGGGGTTATTGCTGGGATTATGGAACCTTGCCCTTACCCGCCAGCGCCATCGGCCTGTAGACCCTATTGAAGCCAATGCCTTGCATGGTGGCCGCATGAACCTGAAAGACAGCCTGATTGTTGCGGGGCAAACTGTTCTTTCAAACGGTTGCGGTGCTTCTATTGGGCTGGAAGCCGGTTTCAGCCAGATTGGAGCCGCGTTTGGCTCTCGCATTGGGCGCAACCTCAGCATGCACCGTGCAGATATACGCCTGTTGGTAGGGTGTGGTGCGGCAGGCGCTATTGGTGCTGCGTTTGATGCCCCACTGGCAGGAGCTTTTTACGCATTTGAACTGGTTATTGGTTCCTATGCCTTTCCCCTACTGGCACCTGTGGCCTGTGCATCTCTCTGTGCTTTGGCTGTTGTTCATCTTGCAGGGGCCAGCCTGCCAGAACTTTCTCTTACGCTGCCACAAACAATTCCTTCACTGGCATATCCGTTCCTCATACTGCTTGGCATTGCCACAGCCTTTATCGGCGTTGGGTTGATGAAAAGCGTAACGCTTACGGAATCCCTTTTCCGTCGTATTCTGCCAACCCTTTGGCTGCGCCCGGCAGTGGGGGGATTACTGGTTGGGTTACTGGCCCTTGTTTCTCCATCTGTGCTGTCTTCTGGGCATATGGCCATGCGGGAAGGGTTGATGATGCCTCCGGCATTGTGGCTGGCCATAGGGCTGCTCCTGCTTAAAGCCTTAGCCTCTACTATCTCTATTGGAAGTGGATTTCGTGGTGGGCTCTTTTTTGCATCGCTCTATTTGGGGGTTCTAACCGGTGCAGCCTTTACGGGGCTTACAGCACCTCTTCTGCCTCTGCCCATTACACTTTGCACCGTTGCCGGTATGTGCGCGCTGGCAACAACCATTATTGGGGGGCCCTTCACCATGATTCTGTTGGCGCTGGAAACAACGCACAGCGCCAACATGACAGCCGCAGTGGCACTGGCAGCCATTACATCCTCACTCACCACACGGCGTATTTTTGGCTATTCCTTCACCACCTGGCGCTTTCACCTCCGTGGGGAAAACATTCGCTCTGGCGTGGATGTAGGCTGGATGCGTACGCTGACTGTAGGGCAAATGATGCGCACGCAGGTTGATACCCTCCCTGCTGAAACGTCTGTAGCCCAAGCACGCACGGCATTTACGGGCCGTGCACCACGTTACATCGTTGTGCTGGATAAGCAGCACCACTGCATGGGGTTGGTGGAATATACGCAAATCCAATCCATGATAACGCCTTCCGACCAGCCCTTACAAAACCTTCTGCCACCAGACAGCATGGTTCTGGCTCCGGAAGACAATCTCTCCCGCGCTTTAGCTGCATTTGAACGCACAGGCTTGCCTGCTCTGGCTGTTACAGACACAGATCACAATGTGCTCGGCATACTGAGTGAGCGCTACGTTTTACGCCGCTATGCGGAAGAATTGGAACGCACCCGCCGAGAGCTAGCAGGCGAAAAACACCGGCGCTAACACATCACAAACCAGAGAAAACCGCTCATTATAGCGCGGACGTGAACTTGCATGCGTTATCCATACTGTATGCAGCCACGTTAAACGTTTTTGGGTAACCACAACTACAGACGGCGGAATTCTCTATGCCTGCACCCTCCCTTCTGCCTTCCACCATGAAAGCCATCTGCTTTGCGCAAGCAGGTGCGCCGGACGTTCTGCACCTGGAAACAATTCAGGTTCCGCAACCAGGCCGAGGCGAAGTGCTGGTACGCGTGATGGCTGCTGGCGTAAACCGACCTGATATTATGCAGCGCAAAGGGCTTTATCCACCTCCGCCCGGAGCCTGCCCAAGGCTAGGGTTGGAAATAGCTGGGGAAGTTGTCGCACACGGCCTGCCACAAGATGGTGTCACAATGCCTGCCATAGGGAGCCGCGTATGCGCGTTAGCAAATGGGGGCGGATATGCAGAATATTGCCTTGTACCTGCCGGGCAATGTTTACCTTGGCCAGAAGGCTTTAATGCCATAGAAGCCGCCGCCCTACCGGAAACTTTTTTTACCGTGTGGTCTAACCTTTTTATGCCCACCATGCTGCCCAAAGATGCACGGGTATTGATTCATGGTGGCAGCAGCGGCATTGGCACAACGGCTATACAGCTTGTTAAGGCTTTTGGCGGCACACCTTTTGCAACAGCCGGAACGGATGAAAAATGTGCTCTGTGCGAACAACTGGGCGCACAGGCCATTAACTATAAGACGGAAGACTTTGCCGAACGCATTGCGGAATTTACCAAAGGCAAAGGCGTAAATGTTATTCTTGATATGGTTGGCGGCCCCTATTTTGAACGAAATCTCAAGAGCCTCGCCTTTGATGGAAAGCTGATCATTATCGCACTGCAAGGGGGCGCAAAAGCCGAGCAAGCCAATCTGGTGCGGATTATGACGCACCGGCTTATTGTAACAGGCAGCACATTGCGCCCACGCGATAGCGCCAGCAAAGCCCGCATTGCACAGGACCTAAAGGCAAAAGCCTGGCCTTTGCTGACAAACCGCACAATACGCCCTTTTATCCATCAAACTTTCCCATTGGCACAGGCTGCAGCGGCGCATCAGGCAATGGAAGATGGACACCATTTGGGTAAAATTATCTTAACAGTCGATTCTCTTGCAGTATAAATTTGGTTTTATACTAAGGTATCCCTCAGGCGCTTTAAGCCAAGACCTTCTAGGCGCCTGAAAAGGTTATCTTCCTCTCTCAACATAGGTATGCGGCGTTTGCGGCACTTGACCAAGTGCGCATCTTCAAGAATTTTGACGCCTCATGGAAACACCATCCGCCCTTCCCTCATCTGTTCTAGCGGACCGGCTTGCGGCCGTTCGCCAGAATATTGACGCAGCAGCACACGCAGCAGGCCGGAATCCCGCCTCTGTCACGCTGGTTGCCGTTTCCAAATTTCATCCGCTTTCCAGCGTGCAGGAAGCCCTTGCCGCAGGCCAGCGTGTGTTTGGAGAAAACCGTGTGCAGGAAGCCGCCAGCAAGTTTCCCACCCTGCGGGCAACTTACCCTGACCTGCGGCTGCACCTGATTGGTGGCCTGCAAACAAACAAAGCGCGTGATGCAGTGCGCATTGCCGATGTTATAGAAAGCCTGGACCGGCCGGAACTGGCAGAAGCTCTGGCCAAAGCAGCAGATAAAGAAGGCCGCCTGCCTGAGCTGCTCATTGAGGTCAACACAGGCGATGAGCCCCAAAAATTTGGCGTCCCGCGTGAAAAAGCAGATAGCTTTATCCGCACCTGTCGCCAACAGTTTGGGGCAAAGTTGCAAGGGCTGATGTGCATTCCCCCCGCCATGCAAGACCCTGTGCCGCATTTTAGGCTGCTGCGCAGCATGGCGCAGGAACATGGGCTCCCTGTTATTTCCATGGGGATGTCTGCCGATTACCCACAAGCCATTGCCGAAGGGGCAACTCTTGTGCGTGTTGGCACCGCAATTTTCGGGCCGCGGCCACCTTCCCCCTGATTTTCATTTTCTGGGTGGAGGCCAGTATGCCTTGCTTCCACCTATCTGCGCCCTTTATGCAGGGCGAACGGGGCAACGTGCCCCTGTAAGACTGACGTGGAGCCAGAGACACCATGACTGACCCCGCCAACAAACCGGCTGGTTCTCCTCCTACAGGAGATCAGCCGCATGTGGCTTCAGCGCCGGAACCGCGGCGCATTACGGAATTTGACGCCGACCAACCGCAGCACGCTGCCGCCCCTGTTGGCTTTGCCGCTCTGCTGGGTGTGTTGGGCGTTGTGTATGGTGATATCGGCACCAGCCCACTTTACGCCTTCCGCTCTACTGTAGAAGTTATTTCGGGCCATCATCAGGTTGCTCCGTGGGAAATTCTGGGCGTTGCCAGCCTGATTTTCTGGACACTAATCCTGATTGTCACGGTCAAATACGTCATCCTGATCATGCGGGCTGACCATAATGGCGAGGGCGGTATCCTTGCTATTATGTCCCTTGCCCAACGTGTGGTGGTCAACCAGAAAACCCGATGGATATTAGGGTTAGTTGGTATTGTAGGCGCCTGTCTGTTTTTTGGTGATGGCATTATTACCCCTGCCATTTCCGTGCTTTCCGCCATTGAAGGCGTGGAAGTGAGCGTGCCCGCCGCGCATGACTTTGTGATACCCGTAGCCATATTGGTGATTATCAGCCTGTTCAGCGTACAGTGGATTGGCACAGGCAAAGTTGGCACCATATTTGGGCCAATCATGCTGCTGTGGTTTGGCACGCTAGGTGCGCTGGGGCTGATCGAAATTCTACATCACCCAGCTATTCTCATGGCGCTTTCGCCTACCTATGCGCTGGAGTTCATCTTCTACCACGGCAAGCTTTCCTTCCTTGCCCTTGGCTCTGTTGTGTTGTGCGTAACCGGGGCCGAGGCTCTGTATGCCGATATGGGCCATTTTGGCCGTGCCCCCATCCGTTATGCATGGCTCTTTTTTGTGCTGCCCATGCTGGTGCTCAACTATTTTGGTCAGGCTGCTCTGGTTATTTCTGACCCCAAAGCTCTGGCAAACCCCTTCTTCCTGCTGTGCCCACACTGGATGCAGGGGCCAATGGTGGTGCTTTCCACTTTTGCAACCGTTATTGCCAGTCAGGCCGGCATTTCCGGCGGCTTTTCCATCTGCCGCCAGTTGATCCAGCTTGGCTATATGCCCCGGCTGCGCATTACCCACACCAATGCGGAAGAAGAAGGCCAGATTTATCTGCCAGACTTCAACCGCTTTCTGGCTGTGGGCGCTGTGTTGCTGGTGGTGGCCTTCCGCAGTTCTGATGCCTTGGCGTCTGCCTATGGCATTGCGGTTACGGGTACATTTATCTGCACCTCTGTTCTGGCCATTGTCGTTTTCCGGCGCCACTTTGATTGGCCGGCATGGAAAGTAGGCGCTGTGTTTGGTGGCTTCCTGCTGCTGGACAGCACGTTCTTTGCCGCCAACGCCCTTAAAATTCCTGATGGCGGCTGGGTGCCTGTGTTACTTGGCTGTGTGTTAACGCTGATGATGACCACATGGAAAAAGGGCCGCAGCCTTATTATTGCGCGCCAGCGGCAGGATAGCCTGCCCATGGGGTCCTTTATCGCGCGGCTTCCGCAGTCCCGCATTATTCGCGTGCCCGGCATGGCTGTGTTTATGACCAGTACACCAGACTTTGTGCCCCCGTGCCTGCTGCATAATTTGCGGCATAACAAGATTTTGCATGACCACGTGCTCTTCGTAACCGTGCAGAACCTTGATCAGCCAGAGGCAGAACGCGGCCACCGCGTAGCTGTGGAGGAACTGGCCCCAGATATCTACCGCATTGTGCTGCGCTACGGGTTTATGGAAATGCCCAATATCCCCCGCGCACTGGAAGAACTGAAAGCCAACGGTGTTGATTTTGATGCCCTTCAGGCATCCTATTTCACATCCCGCGAGCTGATTACCCGGTCTTCTGTGCCGCGTATGTCACGCTGGAGGATGTCTATCTTCCTGTTCATGCTCCGCAACTCTACCTCCAGCATGGAATTCTTCCGTATTCCGCCGGATCGTGTTGTGGAACTGGGCGTGAAAGTGGCTATCTAATACTGTGGAACAGGACGCACTCGCCCTTTATATCCACTGGCCATTCTGTTTGGCCAAATGCCCGTACTGTGACTTTAACTCACACGTGCGGGCAGAAATTCCACAGGCGCGCTTTGCACAGGCGCTCCGTACAGAACTTGCACACGAGGCAAACCGTTTGGGCCGCCGCCGCCTGACATCCATCTTTTTTGGTGGCGGCACGCCTTCACTTATGGCCCCACAAACAGTCGCAAGTTTGATAGATGATGCCACATCTCTGTTTGATGCGGCCCCCAACCTTGAAATTACGCTGGAAGCCAACCCAACCAGCGTAGAAGCTGAAAGGCTGAAAGATTTTAGGCAGGCCGGGATAAACCGTGTCTCCCTCGGCATTCAGGCCCTTAATGATGAGGCATTGCATTTTCTGGGCCGTCAGCATTCCGCCACGCAAGCGCTGGCTGCACTGGAACTTGCCCGCTCATTGTTCCCCCGCATTACGTTTGACCTGATTTACGCCCGCCCCAACCAGAGCGTGGCCGCATGGAAAACTGAGCTGGAAACAGCGCTGCAACTGGTAGCAGACCATGTCTCGCTCTATCAGTTGACCATTGAACCCGGTACCAAATTTGAAGCTCTTTATCGGCAGGGCAGCTTCAGCCTGCCTGATGAAGAAACAGCCGCTGAACTTTATGAAACAACAACAGCCATCACCCATGCGCATGGGCTGAATGCTTACGAAGTTTCCAACTACGCCAAACCGGGTAGTGAAAGCCGCCATAATCTGACCTACTGGCATTACGGTGATTATCTGGGCCTTGGCCCCGGCGCACACGGGCGCATTACACTGGACGGCCAACTGTATGCTACGCGCAGGCACCGTGCGCCTGAGCCATGGGCCGAACTGGTGGAACGCACAGGTTCTGGTCAGACAACTCAGGAAGCACTTGTACCGCAGGAACGTGCGCGAGAAATGCTCTTGATGGGTCTGCGTTTACAGGAAGGCATTGCGCTCAAACATTTTGAGGCCCGCACAGGCCTACACCTATCAGAAACCCTAGACCCGGTTATTCTGGCGGCTGCGGTGGAAGAAGGTTACCTTGTGCAAACCTCCACCCATTTACACGCCACAGAAGAAGGCCGATTGCGGCTGGAAGCCCTGCTACATGCGCTGGTGTTTTAAAAATAGAACCTTGCCTGATGTAAGTGACGCACTACATTGGAAAAATGCTTAATCTGATCAAGCTGGCTGTGGGTGTTGAATCACTCGAAGATCTGACTGAACGGCTGAAACAGCCGTTCAATACCTATGCTCATCCAGATTATGATGTTCCTTTGCCCGTAGTGCACACACGCTCTTTTCCCAAACAAAAAGATGCCCTTCTGGATGGTGGTTCATTGTACCGCGTCATCAACGGGCTTATTCTGTGCCGACAGCCCATTATGGATATTCAAACCACAACACGGGCGGATGGCACACAAGGCACGCTTATCTTGCTTTCCCCCAAGATTATTCCCGTACAACCCCGGGCCATACGACCATTTCAGGGATGGCGCTATCTGCAAAGCCAAGATGCCCCCGCTGATTTGCAGGGCACTCCTACGCACGCCGGAGGCCTGCCTCTTTCTCTACAGAAAAAACTGTTAGAGCTTGGCCTCTAAAATATTCCCTACCAACCGCGAATAACAGCACGGCCAGTATAGGGAAAACTACAAAATTTCACCTCCCCCAATTCAATCAGGCAAGATGCATACAGACCATTGAGCTGTTGAACCACGGCTTGGCCTGTATAGGGCTCCTTACAGAATGTGGCGTTCCCTCCTGTAACTAAACATCTATAATATCTGCCGTTTTCCGACGTTAAAGGCAGCACAGCGTCCCCTGTAAAGGGCAGGCCACAAAATACAGGATGACCACCAGAAAGCTGACAAGCCGCAATATTATGTGCGATGCTTTGCGCCAATACAGCTGTGGGCAACCCAAGACAGAAAACCATAAGACCTTTTATAAAATGCTTGGCTTGCACGTGTTTACTATCCTGAATTGGTACTTATGCATGCCAATTGAACTGGAATGACCCTTTGGCAATATGCCGACATATTATGGAATGATGTTTTTTTCAAAAACCTCCGTAAAAGTCTATTTCCTGCCTTGACGCTCCTCAGCAATATCTCTACAAAGCGCCTCAACACAGCCTCTTGTCCCGTTCGTCTAGAGGCCTAGGACACCGCCCTTTCACGGCGGCAACACGGGTTCGAATCCCGTACGGGACGCCAATCTTTCCAATGACTTATGAGTTTTGGTCACGGAATGATTGACTGTTTTTAGGCCAACCTTAGGCCTGTTACCAAAAAAGATAATAAGTACATTGTCTCATCAGGCCTATGAAAAGGCTATGCTGGGGTTGAGCGCGACTCACCATGAAAGATCGCATCACTTCCGGCAAAACTTTTCTGGCCACAGGCCGCCCGCTCCCTGCCGGGGTTGAGCGCGGCAAGGGCCAGTATCGGGCCCGCAAACGCATCGTGGACGGAAAGAAGATCCACTAGATCTTTTCCTCAGCCAAACTAACACGACGTTGGCTGGAGAGAACGCCTGCCAAGCTGGAGCTTGGCCAGTTCCAAGATACGCGACCGCTGCGACGCCAGACCGTCCGTGAACTGGTCGACCGCTATGTGCGCAAGGACATGCAGACCCGGGATAATGATCGCAAAGGTCACATCCCCGCCATTCTTCAGGGCAAGATCACACGGCTGGCGCTGGTCGATTTGACCGCAACGGCAACCTGTGGCGGACAAACTACCAAAATCCATGGAACGTGATGCCCGAGCAAAGGACGGACATCACTGAAGCAATTCAGAGGCGTAGCGACATGCCTAGAGTAATGCTACCGCCGTTTGAACTTCAATTATACCACTTACACCAGAGGTGGTTTCTGTGAGTGTCGCATCGGTCAGCGTCCCTGAAACAACCACGCGATCATAAGAATTATAATACTGGTTTGCTGATGTTGTACCATCAGGAGTGGTTGTAAAGATTGTATCAACCACAATAACCGTAACTTTCTTTGCATGTTCATGAATGACGCAAAGTCGTGAAAAAAACCGGTTTCAATGAAATATTAAGATATTACAAATAGGCAGCATAAAAATAGTGAACTGGAAATCTATAGTAGACTCTCTCCGCCAGAATAGCGGAGAGAGAGATACGTAAATTTAAGCAGAGCGAGTATCTGCTGGAACAGATTCTGCATTTTGCACAGTGTACGGACCAGCAGCCCGGATGCTCAGTGCAAGAATACCCATGCAGCCCCGCGTTAGATCACCCAAAGGCAGAACAGCATCCCCATTTGTCCATGCACAATCAGTCCAATCTGTATCATGCCAGCCAATTGGCTTTTCTGACTGCAGGTGAGCCGTTACAGCAACTTGCTCCTTGGCTGTAACAAAACACACATCCGCAACAGCTACGCCCATCATGCGGCGGTCATCCACGAATGGACCAATCACATCAGCCGGACGGCTGGCGCGAGAGACAATGCGCACGGCGCTTGTGTTGGCTGGCAGCATAAAGCTGTAGCGCTGCCCACCATGCCGGATAGGACGAATAATGGCGCCATTTTCCGTAACAAGATGCAGATTAGGATCCTGTATCAGTTCAGCTGAAACCTGAGAACTGATAAACTCTTTGTTTCGTGCTTCCAGTTTACGGAACAGTGGTTCAACAAATGCACGGTCTACACATAGAGGTGCCCCGGCATCATTTTCCCAAGTTTTTGCAGTATTCCGCAAACTTGCAATTTTACCTTCCTGACGGAAAGAGGAACGATTACCCGTATCCAGATAACTTTCTGTCAGCATACCATCCGCTGTGATGACGGAGTGCTGCTCCGCTTCTAGGTGGTAGTATTCATAAGAAACGATGGTTTTATCGTAGAAAATCGAAACCCCATTTACCAGCATACGTGCAGGCACAAATTTGCCTTCAAAAAACAGGCAATGTTCTGGCGTGATCAGCATATCCTTGTAGGGCACGCCATCAGCAATGGCGTCTTTCAGAACCCGAACGGGGTATCCTGCCTCATCATCCGGCATATTTGCATATGCGAAAGCATGCGATTTACCAGCCCATACAACCGGCTGGGTCACTTCCTTGTTGCTCTTCCAGTCGAAAGCGACAATTTCATCACCAATTTTGATGTCTTCAACTGCCACATCACCTTCTGGCGTACGGATCATGCTGCCAGACAGGAAGCAGGTATAGGATGTGCTGCCACCGTTAACTTTATAGCTGCCATCTGCCAGTTTTGTATAAGACAGAACGACCGCATTGTAAGGGTTGCCCTCATTATAAGGGCTTGGAACCAAAACGTTGACGCCGTAATGAACACCAGTTGCCGTGTCATTGCTTCCCGCAGGAATAGGATTACTGCTGCTCGCAGATTCAACAACCAATGTCGAACCGGAGGCATCATACTGGCCATAAATACCAATCTTTCCCGATGCTCCACCAAAGGTGCCCGGAATACCATTCATGACAAAAGAAACGTTACTATTAGCGGTACCATTACTGTTGAGTAGCCCGCTGACAACAGCGTTCTGCAGAGCAGGATAACCGTACGTTTCACCACCAACGGAACTATGCCCCGGCAAATTGGTTTGAAGGACCCAGCTGCTAGGCGTATCCATCATAACACTGGAACCAGAGGCACTTAAATCAAGTGTGCCGTTAATTTGTGATCCATCCTGTACTTCAAGGCTGGCACCATTAACAACAATTCCCCCAGTGGAAGCAGATGTGCCTGCACCTGATGTATTTTCGGTACTTCCTTCTTTTGTACCAATAGTTGTCCCACTTTCTAGAACGTAAAATTTTCCAGCTTCCAGAGTGACTGTTCCGGAATTGCTTTCGAGAACATATGGGTCTGTTTGAGTGCCGGTACCACTAGCCACATCGCTGGGTAAAGAAGACATAAATTAAGTCCTTTTCTTAAATTCTAAAATGACACAAGAACAAACCCAAGCCCCTGCATCGTGCACGTAACGTGTTAAGTAATCGCATAACAAAAATGTTAAATCAACAAAAACACAATGATATTTTTTGCATAAATTTTTTATTAAATCAAAAAATTTCCCTTATTTTCAGTAACTTATGCACATCCTATAAAATAAGTATTTATAGTATATTCATTTTAAGTATGTATATAATGCAATCAATAATAACATATATCCTAAAAATTGATATTATATAATTAAATTAAGAATAGATTGTATTTTCACAAATATTAAAATTTATATTAACTTTCGCTGCACTCTATGCTCTGATAGCCCGTAGAAGGTTGGGCTGATTGTAAAGACGCTTTCCGTAGCATCAGCTCCCCATTTTTCTCAAAAGAATATATATAATCTGCATGTACTATCGTTGCAGGACGATGGGATACGATTGGACTTGTAACGATTTAGCGGATTGCAGCCGATCTTAGCATTAGCAAATCCACCTAGGATAAATGGATAGTGGGGTACCGTCCGACCAAGCCAACATCCGAACATCAGGCTGATCTGGCTCGCGAGAATGAACGTCTTCGTCTGAAGAGCAGTATTCTGCGGAACGAGAGAGAAACTGTTTTGACAATGTTGCTGTCAAAACAGTTTTCAAAAGTCTGAAAAGCAGAACAACAAACTTTTCTTTTCGACCACATAGAAACCTGATCGACTAAAAACACTATCCTTCCGTTTTCTTTAACGGCCTAAAAAATTCCAATGGTAAGTTCATTCGATAAATCACTCACAAAACGCGCTATACTACTTCAAATATTTAGATCATGCTTTAACGCGCAGAAATACAAGATTTCTGACGACCTTTCTCATCATAAACATAAATAAAACTTCCTTTTTTTATGCTAACTGTACTACTTGTATAGCCTTGCAACCCATCGGTAGGCTGCCCTCCTGCCCCAATACAAGATAATTGTTGCCCTTTTTCATTATATACATATACAAAACGTCCTTTTTGGATCGCACTTCCTATAGCCATGACATATAGTTCCTTTTTCTTAACCATTCATGATAATAGCAATTATCTACGTCAGTAACGGACGTAGTTAATTATGGTGACGTGATGCGATTTGAAAAAGCCAATATAATTATAAAACTCGCACGGCTATTAGCCGGAACAGCTGAAGGTCTGACCCTTGATGAAATAGCTATTGCTTGCCATGTCAGTCGCCGTACAGCAGAAAGACTAAAAGCCACTATTGAGGCAATTTTTCCTCAACTAGAAGCCATTACAGATGGTCGTAAATTACGGTTCCGCATCAGTGGTGGACTAGATCGATTTCTACAGGCCCCAACATCTGACGAACTTGCTGAACTTTATAGTGCAGCCAAAGCTTTGGAGATGAGCGGAAGTTCCTTGCGAGCCAATCTACTCAATTCATTAGGCGAAAAATTAAAATCTTCGCTTCGCCCTTCAGACAAACACAAGTTAGCTCCGGATATAGATGCTCTTACCATAACTGCTGGTTACGTCACTCCGATTGGGCCTCAACCTCTTGCCGATCCAAATGTTTTAGAAACAGTGCGTTCAGCCATTAAAAGTGGAAGCTGCTTAACTTTCGTTTATGGGAAAAATGCCAATTCTCGTCGCACAGTCTCTCCTTGGGGGATACTGTATGGGCGCTCCTATTATCTGGTTGGACCTATCATAGGAAAGCAACACCCTGCTCTGTGGCGCTTTGATAAGCTTCATCTTGTAGAAATAGGGGGGCAATCAGTTTTACCACCTGCTGGCTGGTCAATTGCAAAGTTTACGGCTCAATCTTTTGGGGTTTTCCAGGAGAAACCTCAAAAAATTATACTCCGTTTTAAACCCCAAGCTGCTTATGATGCTTCCCGTTTTCTGTTTCACCACAATCAAACAACCACGTTGCAATCTGATGGAAGTGTCGTCATTCAGTTCGTGGCAAGCGGATCACTTGAGATAGCAAATCACCTTTTTACTTGGGGCAACACAGTCGAAATTGTTGAACCCCACTCTCTACGAGAAAAACTTTGTGAAATGCTAGAAGCAGCATTCCAACATCACAAAGCTACGACCATTTCTGACGCATTAAACCATTAAACGCTTTTTTTATGAGCTCATTTAGGAGAGTAAAAAACAAAGAGGAAAAGAATAATATTCTGCTACCGCATGTTCACCAAAAACGATAGAACACCATAAAATGTAAACATGCATTACTTATTGCATTTACACAAAATGAACACCTTTACGAGGATGAATACCCTATGTTTGATAATACTAATTTATTCCGCTGGGCAACATCAGAGTTATCGCAAGATGCTTTTATTTGCTGGCTGTTAAGCTGGGCTGACAGCTCATGTGCAAGCAAAGACCTTAAAATGCATACTGCAGGAAAAATATTTGTTAATTACTTACTTGAATTGAGCAAAGAGAATCCGATTTCAAGCGAAAATATTGTTGTTAAAAAACAACTTGATTCAGCGGACATTGTTGCTGAAATTGGCAAAAATCTCATTCTTCTTATCGAAGATAAAACTGATACTTCCGAACATGGTAACCAATTAGATCGCTATAAAACTGCAATCCAAGCTCGCTATCCCAACCGGAAAATCTTACCGATTTTTTGCAAAACAGGAAATCAATCGAATTATAAAAAAGCAAAAAAGTCTGGATACAACCTTCTTTTGAGAAGGGATTTTTTGAACGTTTTAATAAAAATCAAAGAAAGTGGATTAGAAAACAATATATTCAATGATTTTTTATCGTTGCTTGATTTTCGTGAAAAAGAAACGCAAAGCTTTCTCCACCTTCATCCTAACGACTGGTCTCGTTATTCTTGGCAAGGTTTTTTTCTCTCTCTTCAAGAAGTTTTTCCGGATCTTAATTGGGGATATGTTGCCAATGCACAAGGCGGATTTATGGGGGCTTGGTGGCATTTCGGGGCTTGGTCTGGCTGGCAAACCTACTTGCAAATAGAAGAAAAATCTCTTGTTATGAAATTGGGTTGCTGGACAGAAAAACACCTACCATCCGCCCGAGCGTCTGTCAGAAACAGATGGTTAAAAACGCTTAAAGCCGCAAACAAAGAAAGCGATATAACAATAACTCCTCCAGTAAGGCGCGGAAACGGACGTTCTATGACAGCGGCCCTTGTAAGTTCGGGAAACAACTGGATACAACTCGATAAAAATCAGCTCATTGATTTTGATGCCACGGTAACTTTCCTACGCAAAGCAATGGCAGTAATTGATAAGGCCCGTAGTGATTTAACTTTTGCTGACGATAAGTAAGAAAAATATTCTATTTATCTTTTTTAAAAATCAGAAATTTACAGGGGGCTATTTTCTGCCTCCTGTGAAATCTCAGAATAATTTAACGAATGATCTTGATTACCCCACGGATTTACCCACGAAGTGAACCCACAACCACTTAAGGCAAACGGGTTCGAAGCCCGTGCGGGACGCCAAGTTTTTCGTAAGACTTGCAGAAGATTTTCTTAAAGCCCCACTCTCTCAAATCGCAATGTTGGCGCGCACTACTTCTGCATCCATTTCTGCAACTTGCCCAGAAAGTATAATTTTGCCTCTGTCCATAACTTCTACGGTATCAGCAAGATTAAATGCAAAATCAAAGTATTGTTCCACCAACACAATGGCCATATCTCCACGGTCTCGCAACATAGAGATAATAGTGCCAATGTCCTTAATGATATTGGGTTGAATGCCTTCTGTTGGTTCATCCAACACCAAAAGCCGAGGACGGATAATAAGGGCACGCGCAATAGCCAACTGCTGTTGCTGCCCGCCCGAGAGGTCACCTCCACGTCGATCAAGCATTTTCCCTAAAACAGGGAACAGTTCAAAAACTTCATCTGGTATTTTTCTGTCTCGCCGCTTTAAAAGGCCAAACCCGGTTTCAAGATTTTCACGCACACTCAGCAAAGGAAAAATATCGCGCCCCTGCGGCACTGTCGCGATGCCCCGCCTTGCACGCTCATAAGCGGAAAGGCTTGTAATATCCTCTCCCTCCCATACAATCTTACCTGAACTGACAGCATGCATACCTGTAATAGCACGCATAAGGCTGGTTTTACCAACCCCGTTACGCCCCAGCACACATGTAACCTTGCCTGCGCATGCTTCTAACGAAACACCTCGCAAAGCAATGGCAGCCCCATAATGCAGATGCACATCCTCAACCCTAAGCATAAGGACATTCTCCTTTTCTGCATTTACGGTTCAGCATTTTAGCGTCCAAGATAAACCTCGATAACTCTTGGATCATGACTGACATCTTCCAAATTACCTTCCGCCAGAACAGATCCTTCATGCAACACCGTTACTGTCACCCCTAATGCACGCACAAAATCCATGTCATGTTCTACAACCACCACACTACGCGTCTGATTGATCTCTCGGAGCAACTCTGCGGTTGCCATGGTTTCTGCATCTGTCATGCCCGCTACGGGTTCATCCACCAAAAGCAAATCTGGCTCCTGCCCTAACAGCATGCCTATTTCCAGCCACTGCTTCTGCCCGTGGCTCATCCCGCCAGCCTGCCGAGCAGCATGATCTTTCAAACGGGTAGTTTCCAGAATCTGGTCTATGCGCTCCTGCTCTTTACCTGAAAACCGCGCAAGCAAAACAGAAAATGGTGCACGAATACCACTCAAAGAAAGCAATAGGTTTTCTTGCACAGTTAACGCTTCGAACACTGTTGGTTTTTGAAATTTGCGGCCAATTCCCAACCGAGCGATTGCTGGTTCATCCAGCTTGGTCAAATCATCTCCACAAAACCGAACTGTGCCTGTATCTGGGCGCGTCTTTCCTGTGATGATATCCATCATCGTCGTTTTACCTGCACCATTTGGGCCAATAATTGCCCGCATTTCCCCTGGGTGCAGCGTAAGGTTCAATCCATTGATAGCCCGGAAACCATCAAAAGTTACGCTAACATCACGCATTTCCAGCAAAGGTGCTTCACTCATGCCTCTTCTCCTTCCGGGTTAGAGACTTCAGGCGTAACTTCCTCTGGCTGCTTTTTGGCAAAATGATGCCGCAACCCCATAAGGCCCTGAGGAAGAAAAAGGGTGGTAACAAGAAAGAGCAAACCAAGCCCATAAAGCCAAAACTCTGGCAACCATGCGGTAAAAAGTGTTTTACCGCAATTTACCAATACGGCCCCAAGCACAGACCCGGACAACGTACCACGCCCACCCACGGCAACCCAGATAACAGACTCAATAGAATTAGCAGGAGCAAACTCACCGGGGTTGATAATACCCACCTGCGTTACATAAAGAGCGCCACCAATGCCAGCTACCATGGCCGAAAAAACCCATATCAGCAGCTTGGCCTGCTCTGGACGGTATCCTAAAAAGCGCGTGCGGCTTTCTGCATCTCTTACAGCCACCAGCAAATAACCAAATCTGCCCGATACAAGCCACCGAGAGAGCAACAAACACCCTGCCAACACAGCCCCAGTAACCACTAAAAGTACTGCCCGTGTAAGAGGTGAATGCAAATCAGCCCCTAAAATATCCTTAAAGTCTGTTAGGCCATTATTGCCGCCAAAGCCTAAGCCATTCTGAAAAAATGCCAACATCAAAGCATATGTCAGAGCCTGCGTGATAATGGAAAGATAAACACCCGAAACACGAGAGCGAAAGGCTAACCAGCCAAACACACCAGCCAGAATACCCGGCACTATCAGTACCAGTAACATCGCCCATGCAAAATGATCACTCCCCCACCAGTACCATGGAAGTGACTTCCATGATAAAAAGATCATAAAATCTGGCAAATTGGGATTGCCATAAACGCCACGGGCACCAATTTCCCGCATGAGGTACATGCCCATGGCATAGCCACCCAATGCAAAAAATGCTGCATGCCCCAATGTCAGAATACCTGCAAAACCCCATACAAGATCAACAGATAAAGCAAGAATAGCATATGCCAGATACTTGCCTGCCAATGAAACAACAAAGGCTGAAACATGGAGTGGATTTGCTTCTGGAAGCAAACTTGCACCCGCCAACACAATCGTAACCGCAAATGCCACTGCAGCCATACGTATGGCGCCGGGGAAAGGCTTTGTGGTTGAAGGGGACAGCACGTTCATGACTCTACCCCCCGACCACGCACAGGGAACATACCTCTCGGATGCCGCTGAATATAGAGAATAACCAGTACAAGAATGGCAATTTTAGCTGATACAGCCCCAATAGTGGGTTCCAGTATTTTTCCGCCCATACCAAGCGTCATGGCCGCAGCTAATGTGCCCCACAGGTTACCAACACCACCAAATACCACCACCATAAAGCTATCGATAATGTAGGATTGCCCCAAATTAGGGCTCACATTATCAATCTGGCTTACAGCTACCCCGGCTAACCCAGCCAGCCCGGCCCCCAGCCCAAAAGCCAGCGCATCTACACGCGGTGTACGTATCCCCATCAACGCCGCCATACGGCGGTTTTGTGTAACGGCACGCATTTCCAAACCAAGTGATGTTTTACGCATAACCAGCATAAGCGCGCCCAGAACCAAAAAGGCAAAAACAAAAATTGCCAATCTGTTTAAGGTAATATCCACACTCCCAAGCATCCATGATCCAGAAAGCCACGCAGGTGTTACAACCGCGATATTGGTAGGCCCGAAAATAGACCGGATAGCCTGCTGAAGAATGAGAGAAAGCCCCCACGTTGCCAACAGAGTTTCCAGCGGTCTGCCATACAAAAAGCGGATCAGACCGCGTTCGATAAGAATACCCAGAAAACCACACACAAAAAACGCAACAGGAATTGCCACTAAAAGGGAAACAGGCTCTAGCCACGGAACGGTTGCCCGAATACCTTGCTGCACCAGCCATGTTGTATAGGCGCCAATCATCATCAGCTCACCATGAGCCATGTTGATCACACCCATAACACCAAATGTAATGGCAAGCCCTGTTGCAGCCAGAAGCAATACAGACCCATAGCTCAGCCCATAAAAGGCATTTTGCAATACGCTCCATACACGTTGTTTTAAATCTATGCTGGAAACAGTTTTTGCCGCTGCCTTTCGCACTTCCGCTGTTTCATGATCAGATGCAGCTACAACAGCAAGTAAGCCGCGTGCTTCCAGATCTCCTGCTGAACCAAGCGTTTTTACAGCGGCCAAACGCGTGGCCTCCTGTCCCGGTTGCACGGGTTGTGCCAGCATTGTTGCTGCATTTGCCTGTTCAAGTTTCAACCGAACATGACTGTTCTTTTCACGCTCCAGAGCATGATGAATAACCGGCAGCATGGCAGGATTATGCTGCGCATACATTTGAGTTGCAGCTTTTAAACGCACCGCATCTTCTGGAGAAAGCAATTCCAGTTCTGCAGTTGCGCTCGCCAAAACCTGGCGGACATGATTATTCATCCGCACAGGTTTAAGATCGGCTGGTATATTTTGTACAGACTGACCAGTTCGGGCATCAACATAGGTTGTGCCAGCCCGAATAAAAATTCCACCCGCAGGAGAATAAACTAGATGCCGTTTTTCCAAGGCATCTATAACCGCTCCAGCTTGCGGATTGCCAGAAGCCACCAAAGCCGAAACCGTATCGGCTATGGTATTAAACTGGCCACTTTCCAAACCTGAAAATTCGTCTGCTGCTGCCACTCGCATTCCTGAAAATGCAAGCAGCAAACAGACAACACCAGCCCACAGAAACTGGCTGAACCTACGCATGCTTTTTACCAATACACGTTTTAGTGGCTGTATTATAATTCCCACACGAAATTGGCTTGCTCCAGTCTCCGATCAGATTTTTAGTTTCTGGCACCCACGGTGACCAAGCCTGCCCAGCTATTGTGCTGGGTGTTTTCCAAACAACACTGAACTGACCATCTTCCTGAATTTCACCAATATATACAGGTTTTGTGAGATGATGATTAGGTAGCATTTGCGCTACACCACCCGTAAGATTAGGTTGGCGGATACCTATCATGGTATCTATAACTTTATCATGATCTGTAGTGCCTGCTTTAGTTACAGCCTGCACCCACATATTAAAGCCAATATAATGGGCTTCCATTGGATCATTTGTTGTGCGTTTTGGATTTTTTGTAAATTCATGCCATTGCTTGATGAATAACTTATTTTCTGGCGTATCAATGCTTTCAAAATAGTTCCATGCAGCAAGTTGCCCAACCAATGAGGCTGTGTCCATACCTGCCAGCTCTTCCTCACCTACGCTAAATGCCATTACCGGAATATCTGTGGCAGACACACCTTGGTTACCAAGCTCCTTATAAAAAGGAACGTTGGCATCACCATTGATAGTGGACACAACAGCAGTTTTTTTGCCCGCCGCCCCAAACGCCTTAATTTGCGAAACAATGGTCTGCCAATCAGATTGTCCGAATGGTGTATAATTCACCATAATATCTTCGTCCTTAATGCCTTTGGACTTCAGATAATTGGCCAGAATCTGGTTTGTGGTCCGAGGGTAAACGTAATCTGTGCCAACTAAAGCAAAACGTTTGGCGTTGCCGCCCTCTTCGCTCAACAGATAATCTACCGCCGGAATAGCCTGCTGATTAGGCGCTGCACCTGTGTAGAAAATATTACGGCTACATTCCTGCCCTTCATACTGCACCGGATAGAACAGAATACCGTTGAGTTCTTCAAACACCGGCAACACAGATTTACGGGAAACACTGGTCCAGCACCCAAACACTGCATCCACTTTATCAACAGAAAGAAGCTGACGGGCCTTTTCAGCAAATAGAGGCCAGTTTGATGCCGGATCTACTATCACTGGCTCCAAAGGACGCCCCAGCAAGCCACCTTTGCGGTTTTGCTCCGCAATCAGCATGAGCATGACATCTTTTAGTGTTGTTTCACTAATAGCCATTGTCCCGGAAAGGGAATGCAAAATACCCACTTTGATGGGTTGCCCGGTAGGAGCTGCTGCCAAGGCCTGGCCTGGCCGATACGCTGCGCCTATGGCTGCAACTGATGATGCTAGGGCTAGGCGCCCAAACGCACGACGGGAAAGTTTTGGCAAGATGTCGGACATAAGAAAGCACTCCAGTTGCTGCTAGATCCTACGTCAGCGCATCATGGTGTATTTTCCTATACGCATGATTGCGTATAGCCCCATACGGCCCTATGTTACGATACTATAACAAGATATCCAGAAGATCAGGAATCCGCTTTTGCCTCATGATGCCAGCCACCTGCGTATCGTGCGTACTCGCAGGGCATATAATCGCTGGGCAGCAGACCAGACTTTTGAAGATTATGCACTGCGCTTTACAGCCCGAAGCGCCCGAACCGCCACCCCCATGCGCGCAGCTTTTACTGCCTTGGGGTCTATCTCATTTCTGGCATTAGAAGCTATCGGGGGCACGCTTACACTCGCTTTTGGCTTCACCAATACAGCTATTGCCATTGCATTTGTAACGGTTCTTATTTTTTGCATCACCCTACCGTTATGTGCGACGGCAGCAAAGGCTGGTTTAGATGTAGACCTTTTAACGCGCGGAACAGGCTTTGGTTATATTGGATCAACTGTTACATCGTTAATTTACGCCAGTTTTACATTTATCTTTTTCGGCTTAGAAGCCGCCATTCTGGCGGGTACCTTACACATTCTTCTCAATATTCCGTTATGGCTTGCCTATCTTGCATGTGCGGTAGTTATCATTCCGCTGGTTGCGCGAGGCATAACATTTATTACAAAATTTCAGATTATTACATTTCCTATCTGGTTTTTTCTTAATCTTCTACCGTTATCCATACTTATTATACAACACCCAGTTTGGTTAGCTGAGTGGACACATTTTTCTGGGCTGGTGCAACACACATCAGGAATTGATACTCTCGCTATTGGCAGTGCAGCTTCTGTTATGATCGTTCTTGTTTGCCAAAGTGCAGAACAGATTGATTTCCTGCGCTTTCTTCCCCCACTTACGGCACAGAACAAACGGCAATGGTGGAGTGCTCTGATTTTAGGTGGCCCAGCTTGGATTGTTCTGGATGCAGCCAAGCTTCTTGCCGGATCTTTTCTTGGATGGGTTGCTTTACGCGCAGGTTTTGCACCTTTGCAGGCCACACAACCTGGCTTGATGTATCATTTAGCATGGAGCAGTTTTACGTCCCCAGCGCTTGCTACAGCTCTTACAATTGCTTTGGTGGCTGTGTCTCAAATCAAAATCAATATTACAAATGCGTATGCAGGATCCCTCGCTTGGTCGAACTTTTTCTCCCGACTTACACATTCTCATCCTGGGCGGGTCTTTTACGTTCTTTTTAATATTACCATTGCCCTGATTCTTATGGAAGCTGGATTGGTAAACACAATCCAGACAGGCATTATCTTTTATGCCGTTCTGGCATGCGCATGGATTGGTGTTATCCTTGGGGATGTGACCATTTGCAAACCTTTAAAGCTTTGCCCATCAGAAATAGAATTTAAGCGCTCACTGCTGCCTGATCTCAACATTGTTGGCATTGGTGCTTGGGCTTTAGGAGCAGGAATTGGCACCCTTGCCATGTCTGGTTTACTAGGCGTGCATGCCGCTGCTTTTGCTCCATTTCTAACACTCTTTGTTGCCTGTAGCACAACGCCTCTTCTGGCTTATCTCACCCATGGGCACACTTACACGGCACGCAAACAGCCCGCAGAATGGAATACCCAGCCGGTTATGCGCTGCGTGATCTGTGAGCATGAGTTTGAAGCCGAAGACATGACATCCTGCCCTGCATATGGGGGTACCATTTGTTCCCTATGCTGCTCACTTGACGGACGATGTCATGATCGTTGCAAACCTATTGCAACCCACCTTTCATACCAACTCACTGCCCCATTGCGTACCTTACCTTCTAAACTTAGGCGTATTCTTGTTTCTCCCGGTGGGCGGTTTGTATGCCTTCTTATCTGTATTATTTTTGTGCTTGGGTTTCTTGCGCACAAAACGGGGCTGCCGTTTGATGGCACGTTGCTCATTGTGTTTCTGGCCTGCGTTATAGGCGCATGGCTTTTAGTCATGGCGCAGGAAGGCCGTAAAACGGCAACACGGGAAACACTACATCAAACACGCCTGTTGATGAACGAGATACGTGCACGTATGCGCATGGATCAGGCATTACAAAATGCACGTGAAAAAGCAGAAGCTGCCAGCTTGGCAAAAACGCGCTACATTAGCGGTATCAGCCACGAAATCCGCTCTCCTTTAAATGCAATCATGGGGTATATTCAGCTTTTACAGCATGATGCACGCATGCCCCCAGAACGGCAGAAAACACTTAGTATTATGCGGGAAAGTGGTGACCATATCACAAGCATTCTTTCCGGCCTGCTGGATATTTCGCGGATTGAAGCAGGACGCATTGAATTACATTCCGACACAATCCCGCTTGCAACTTTTTTAGAATCTGTCGCTCAGATGATGCGCCCACAAGCACAGGCAAAAGGGCTAAAATTTTACTGGAAGCCCCAGTTTTTACCATCTGTTGTAACATGTGATGAGCATCGCCTCAGGCAAGTTCTGCTCAACCTGCTTTCAAATGCAATTAAATATACACAACAGGGTTCTGTTACTTTTTCTGCCCGCTGGCATGCACAAATTGCTGAATTTACCGTAGAAGATACAGGGCCCGGAATTGCCATAGAAGATCAAGAACGTATTTTTGATCCTTTTGAACGGGCTGCCGCAACAGCCAATATTCCCGGCACTGGGCTTGGGCTGACTATCACTAAACTTTTAACAGAAGTGATGGGGGGAGAATTAACCTTTACCAGCACAATGGGCAAAGGGTCCTGCTTTAAATTACGCCTTATGCTGCCAGATAAAGATATTCAACTTTCACCTACCCTACCGGCTTTTCCCATTGGATATGACGGGCCAAAACGTACAATCGGTATTGTCGATGATAGCTCCAGCCACCGCCAGATTATGCGAGAACTGCTTGAGCGCTGCGGCTTCAATGTACGAGATTTTGAAAATGGACGGGAATGTCTAGACTGTCTTGATCTTGCATGCCCAGATTTATTGTTGCTTGACCTGACTATGCCTGAAATGGATGGGCGCGAACTTGCGTTGCGTATTCGACAAACTTCTTCAACCCATATTCCGATCATGTTTCTAACTGGCAACCTTGTAGAAAGTGCCAACCGGCATGTGGCGTCCTTGGAGGATTGTCCTGTTATTGGAAAACCGGTTAATCTTTCAATCCTTATTCAGGAAGTCGGAAAGATTCTTTCTTTATCATGGATCTTTCCAGATTCTGAGATAACCACCCAAACAGAACAAGCTGAATTTCAGGAACCTGCTGGCCATTTACCAGAAAAAGAACGTCTTTATTTGCTAGCCGCTTTGAATGGAGGCAACCTGAAACAGTTGCGCGAAAGATTAGCCTCTCTGCAATCAGAAAAACCTATGTTACGGGATATTATTGCCCCACTGGCAAAAATGGCTGCCACCTATCAACTGGAAGCTCTCCGCATCCAACTGGAGCAGGACGAGGCATGAAAATCTCATCCACCCAACGTCGCACCATTCTAATCGTTGATGATGATCCATCTGTTCTGGGCATGATGGATGAAACACTCTCTGATAATGGGTATTCTGTACTTTTGGCACAATCTGGAACTTCTGCCCTAGAAGTTGTGGCACGCACAGTGCCTGATCTTATCCTTGTGGATGCCCTTATGCCCGGCATGACAGGGTGGGAAGTATGCGAAACACTGCATCAGGACTATCGCCTTTCATCTATCCCACTAATATTCATGACGGGCTTAACAGAAACAGAACACGTGCTTCGGGCTTTTGAAGCTGGAGCAGTTGATTACGTTACAAAGCCTTTAAGACTAGAAGAAACTCTCGCGCGTATCAGCGTGCATATAGAAGCAGCAGCTCGTATTCGAACCGCTCAAACTGCACTGGATAGTGCTGGTCGCTTTCTGTTCGCAGCAACTTCAGCAGGCGCTCTATTATGGCGCACACCCCAAGCGGCAGATCTTTTAGATAAAGATGAGCTTGATTTACCTACCATCCTAAGACGCTTTTCCACGCTTCCACCACCTGGGCAGGTGATTGACCAAAAGCAGGTAGGAGAAAATGAAGTTCTGATCACCTTTGTTGGTGTTTCATCTACAGATGAACTGTTGTTCCGAATTTCTTCTCGTGCGCTTTTGCCGGAAAAAACCTTGCAGGAAGCACTCAATATAAGCGCCCGGGAAGCAGAAGTACTGCTATGGATTTCTCGTGGCAAAACAAGCCGTGATATTGCAGATATTTTGCTGGTAAGCCCCAGAACTATAGATAAACATATTGAACAGATTTATAATAAAACAGGTTTAAGCACCCGTTCTGCTGCGGCCGCAACTGCATCCAGGATCCTGCAGGAACAATAAGCAGGATCCTCAGGTTTTTTTAATGTAGAAGCCTATCGTGCCTGTTCATCCAACAAGCGTTCATCATCTGCGTCTGGCAGCGTCATCGCCGGGCACACTTTGTGTTCCTGCGCCTTTCTGATATCTGCAAGCTGTAATTCCAGCTTATTTATACGTTCATCAGAAATATCTTCCTTTAAAGGCTTACCTTCTGGCGTCAGTGTCATGCCATTCATCACACCAATACCCGGAATAGGATCTAGTTTGACGTAAAATCCGCTGTTATCCGTATCAGTACCTTTCTTTTCTGCAGCAGCCTTTTTCTTCTTTAGCGCGGATACCTGGTCTGAAACCCTAACCTCTTCCGCAAAAAGATGTCGGCAATCAAGGCTCTGAATATTTGAATCTGCGTATGCAGCCCCGGCAAAAAGACCACAGAATACTGCAAATGTTCCCTTCAGACCTCGGCACATCATGATCTGCATTTTGTTATCTCCTGGCATCCCTTAAACACCCAATTTTTCAGAAAATGATAAGTTATACAGATATGATTTTAGTATTGAAGCTGCATACCTAACAGAAAGGCATTCGAGGCTTTTGTTTTGGCTTCGTGATACCTCACATAGTCCAACGTAAACCGTAGATTATGACCATCTAATACATAGTTTGCACCAGCATCAAACTGTGTCGTTTTAGGATGCCCTGATCCATACAAATCTTTTTTGAAGCGGAATTCCTGATACCTTACGAGCGGCTGCAAACGCCCCCAGCCCAATGTGTACGGAATAAGGTAAGCTGTACTGGCAAGAAAAGCCGTGCCATCACTAATTCCACCAACATTCCCGTATTCTGCCGCTCTTTGGCGATAGCCAGAAGCAATATCCTGCACGCCACCAGTATAATACTGATAATAAGCACCTTCTAGCGTATACACACCATGCTTTGCATTTTTCCCGATCTTTTTTTCAAAAAGACCGTCAATATTCCATGCCTTGTAATCACCTTTATCCTGCGCTGTGCCAACGCCATCAGTTTCGTACTGACCCGCCAAACCAATAGCGAGAATATCGGCTTTGCCGTAATAAGTGCTGGCGGTATAATAAGCTGGTGATGGTTCTGGATCCAGAAAGTTATATTCCAACCGTGCAGCAAACAAAGGATGCTCACCATAGTTTGAGCCCCCTTGTACCCAGTTGTGGCCTCGGTACACACCTGCCATATACCGGAAATGGTCTTTCACCAGCTTGCCCCACACTGTAATACCATCATCACGGCCGGACCATGCCCCTGGATATTGTGAAACAAAGGGAAAAGCATAAGTGCTCAGGAAATATGGGCCATCTAGGTTGGATCGATCACTTGGGGTCAACATCCGACCCATCCAAACATTAAAGAACTTCCAGGGTTCAACCTGAAGAATACCGTCCAAAACGTTCCAGTTGCCATCTCGCAAACGCTCAAGATTAAGCGTGCTTTTTACATACTTATGGAACTGTGCGCCCATATAAATACGTAAATCATTAGCACTGGCAGCTCCGGAATGTGCCGGGGTGGCGTTAGGATCATTAGATAGGTACTGCCCACGCACACCAACACCCAAGGTAAAAAACTGATCCTTACCAAAGTTAAAAGTTGCCGCCGCATGGGATGATTGCGGCAATGCTGCGCTGACCACGGCACAAAGAGACAGAATTGTTGTTCCATACTGAAACAATTTTGTTTTACGACTTAATGAAAACCGCGATAGCAACGCGACCATGACCTTCTCCCCTGTAGCCATAATTGCCAAATGGCCATGTCGTTACATTACGATAACGAATCTTTTTGGGGGTATGGGTGAAATTACCTAGATCGGATTAGAAAGAGAAAATCCAAATATGAATCTACAAAAATGATATATATTGGTTACAGGAGATACGATTTTATTTAATATTTTCTGCAATGAAATCACAATACCTATGAGAAACACTGTAAAATCTATATAAAATGATAACTCATAGGTATATTAAATTAAGAATGTTATTTTCTTTTCTAGAGTGCTCCACGTTCAATAATAAACTGAGCAATATCTTCCACACCTTCACCTGCTCGAATATTTGTAAAAACAAAAGGCCGTTGACCACGCATTTTGCGGCTATCCCGATCCATAACGCCTAAATCTGCCCCTACATATGGTGCGAGATCAATTTTATTAATGACCAATAGATCGCTACGCGTAATACCCGGACCACCTTTACGAGGAATTTTATCTCCAGCAGAAACATCAATGACATAAATGGTTAAATCAGCCAATTCTGGGCTAAAAGTTGCCGCCAGATTATCTCCACCACTTTCCACCAAAATGAGATCAAGCTTTTCAAAGCGTTCTGATAATTCAGCAATACCAGCAAGATTAATACTTGCATCTTCTCGTATTGCTGTGTGCGGGCACCCCCCTGTTTCTATCCCCATAATACGTTCTGATGGCAAAGAACCCGCTCTGGTCAGAAACTCAGCATCTTCACGCGTGTAAATATCGTTTGTTATGGCCGCAATATTATATACATCTCTAAACCGGCGGCATAATGCATCCATTAATGCTGTTTTACCCGTTCCTACTGGGCCACCAATACCTACACGTAGCGGGCCATATTTTATGTCTGTCATGTTCTGAATAGCCTTGTAACCTGGGTTTCATGGTGCATGGCAGCAAGATCTGCACAAAAGCATGCTCCACCAATATCTTCGAGTGTGAGGTTTTGGGTTTTCTGATGAGCTTTCTGCAACGTATCTTCCAAACCAGCCAATGCCCGCAGTCCATCTGTTTGCCCTAAAGGCACCAAACGCACAGCGGCAGAAACTAACGCAGCAATAGCAGCATACCCACCCGCCAAAGCTGCTTGCTGGCGTGATACGCCGCCATATCGAAACACAACGCCTTGCGCGACTGGTAAGGGCCAACGGACATGAGACGGAATAATATCTTGTGGAACAACATTCCAGACTGCAGCGGCTTTCTGAAAAGCCTCTCCTTGATACACTGTTTCTTCATAACGCTCACGCGATGAAGCACAGGCACAGGCAAACTCAGCAACCTCATATAACTGTGTTTGATTATATGCGGCATCCCAAGCGGCCTGCAAAATTATCAGATCATTTTGCAAACTTCCGTAATGAAGAAGAGCTTCTATCCATTGGCATAACGATGCGACATTATGCACATCACCATTCTCCACAGCCCATTCCAAGCCATGACTATAAGCATAGGCTCCTGTTGGAAATGCTGGTGAAACCCATGAAAGAAGACGCAAAAAATCCTTACCTTCCACGCTCTCTTCATTAATCATGGGAGTGGTGGGTATGTCCGTTTTCATGCTGATGTGCACCTATACGCCCTGCATACGCACCACTTTCGGGATCAAATGCAGCCATGACCATATGCACATGGCCACCAAGGCCACGAATCATATCTGCAATGACATGATCACGCCGTATAAGAATACGATGTTCCTCAATAGTTGCAGGAAGATGCCGGTTTCCTATATGCCATGCCAAACGTAACAAATGTAAGCCGTTTGTTGCCGTGACTTCCATAAGCTCTTCCGGAAGTGATTTTACCAGAATAATGCGCCCATCCTGCAGTTTCAGGCCATCACCAGCCCGCAACAAACGTGCATGTTCCAGATCAAGAAGGATTTTTTCTCCAGATTGCAGGCAAACAACCATACGGCGGCGATGGCGTCCCTCATAATCAGCCGCAAAAATTTCGGTTGCTGTTGTTTCTGGCCAACTTCCTGCTGGAAGAATTTCGATTATGCGTTGCATCAGAACAGAAAATACCTTTGCGCCATAGGAAGAACTTCTGCGGGTTCGCATGTCAGCAACACACCATCGGCGCGCACTTCATATGTTTCGGGGTCTACTTCGATATGTGGCATGGCATCATTATGAATCATGCTGCGTTTACCGATACCTTCCCGTGTATTGGACACTGCGGAAAGTTTACGTTGCAGCTTAAGTTTATGTCCTAAATCATCTTCCAGTGCAGCGTGAGAAACAAATGTAAGGCTTGTATGTGTCAGCGCGCTACCGTATCCGCCAAACATCATACGGCCATGAACGGGTTGCGGCGTAGGGATAGAAGCGTTGGGGTCACCCATCATTGCATAAACAATCGCACCACCTTTAATCACCATTTCTGGCTTTACACCAAAAAAAGCAGGTTCCCACAAAACAAGATCTGCCAATTTTCCAACAGCAATAGATCCAACCTCATGCGCCAAACCATGCGCAATGGCCGGGTTTATGGTGTATTTGGCAATATAGCGTTTAACCCGGTTGTTATCTGCCACACTATCTCCGAGCAGCGCACCACGCTGTAACTTCATTTTATGCGCTGTTTGCCATGTTCTTAACGGCACTTCCCCCACACGCCCCATGGCCTGACTGTCGGACGACATCATGGAAAGCACGCCCATATCTTGAAAGATATCTTCAGCTGCAATGGTCTCACGCCGAATGCGACTTTCCGCAAAAGCAATGTCTTCTGGAATTTGCGGATCAAGATGATGGCATACCATCAGCATATCCAAATGCTCATCCAGCGTGTTGACTGTGTATGGACGCGTTGGATTGGTAGAAGATGGTAAAACATTCGGCAAACCAGCTACACGTATAATATCTGGCGCATGCCCCCCACCTGCACCTTCTGTATGAAAAGCATGAATGGTTCGCCCTTTAAATGCGGCAATTGTATCTTCCACAAACCCGCTTTCATTCAGCGTGTCTGTATGGATCATCACCTGAACGTCCATGCGGTCAGCCACGCTCAAGCAACAATCAATAGCCGCTGGCGTTGATCCCCAATCCTCGTGCAATTTCAGACAACACGCCCCTGCCCTTACCATTTCCTCCAAGGCTTCTGGGCGTGATGCATTACCCTTACCTGCAAAAGCCAGATTAACCGGAAACGCATCTGCAGCCTGCAGCATACGCGCCAAATGCCAAGGCCCCGGTGTGCATGTTGTAGCCGCTGTACCTGTGGCTGGCCCGGTGCCTCCTCCCAGCATAGTCGTTATGCCAGAAGATAAAGCCTCTTCTATTTGTTGTGGGCAAATGTAGTGGATATGACTATCAATTCCACCAGCAGTCAGTATTTTACCCTCTGCTGCAATTATTTCTGTGCCCGGACCAATAATAATATCTACGCCCGGCTGAATATCTGGATTTCCTGCCTTACCAATTGCTGCAATACGTCCATCTCGCAAGGCAACGTCTGCCTTCACAATACCCCAATGATCAACAATTAGCGCGTTTGTGATAACCGTATCTGCTGCACCTTGTGCGCGAGACAATTGTGATTGTCCCATACCATCACGAATAGTTTTTCCACCACCAAACCGCGCTTCTTCTCCATAAATTGTAAAATCTTTTTCTACTTCCACAAGCAAAGCTGTATCTGCCAGCCGAACACGATCCCCTGTAGTGGGGCCAAACTGGCCTGCATATTCGTAACGGGAAAGACGCGTCATTTATCTATACCTCCCATCACGTCCCCTCGAAAGCCAAACACTTGTCGCAAGCCGCGTAATGGAACCAGTGTTACTTCTCGTATCTGGCCCGGCTCAAAGCGAATGGCGCCGCCAGAAGGTACGTTTAGCCGCCAACCTTTGGCTTGTTCGCGCTCAAACAGCAAAGCAGGATTTACTTCATAAAAATGATAATGGCTTCCCACCTGTATGGGGCGATCTCCTGTATTGGAAACCATCAACTTGCGTTGGGGCTGCCCCTCATTCAGAACAATATCACCTTCTGCAACCAGAATTTCTCCTGGCAAGGCATCTGCAGGCAAAGCATCAACGTATCGGGGCATGAACCGTCACCAATTTTGTTCCGTCAGGAAAGGTTGCTTCCACTTGCACGTCGTGAATCATTTCTGGCACGCCAACCATAACCTGATCACGCGTTAACACACGGCCACCACTTGCCATAAGCGCTGAAACACTCTGACCATCCCGCGCACCTTCCACCACATGATCTGTTATAAGAGCTACAGCTTCGGGGTAATTTAAACGCACCCCACGCTCCAATCTGCGCCGCGCCACCATTGCTGCCATGGCAATAAGCAATTTATCTTTTTCTCGGGGTGTCAGTTTCATAGCTTATGTTTTCTCTACTTTTCCACTTCATGAACGCCAGGTGGTTGGCATAGATTGTCCATCCCGCAAGATTGGTAAAATACGTTGCAATATAACCTCTAACTGCCAATTATCCTGCGCCATGCCACGCACAATCAGCATGCCGTTCCATGCTGAGGCCGCGAACCCTTTGCATTCTTCTGCTGCTAACACATTACGTAACGGTTCAAGGCGACTGGATACATCGGATGCAACTAAAACAAGCGTTGTAACGGCACGATACCCGGCTGCCACAGCAGGATTCTTCAAAAGAACATTTACAGAATCACTTTCCAGTTTCAGGGTATCTTCCAAAATGCGCCGCCCACCCCGCCGAACGGAGAGACCATCTCTGACATGCAGTTGCTCAACACATTCACCCGAAGCAACGCGACCAAAAAAACGGCTTTCAAGAAACAGAAATCGCGCATTATCCGCCATCTCTACAGTCATTTTGCGCTGTAAACGGCTACCATCAAAAAAAATCGTGCCGTGCGGCAACCATTCCAAACATGCATCTTCCGCGATATGGCAGGAAACATTTATTTGGGCTGCCGGATCATTCGAACGCGCTCGATAAATACGTTCAGCCGCTTGAGATGTGACAAGAAGATTTGTGTGCGGGTTACACCTCAAATCTCCCTCAATACGGTCTCCTGCCGCTATACCACCTGAAATATTTACCGTGACAACTTCCATCTGTTGGCCTGCAACACGAGGAAATAACAAGCGGCAGCATCCCTCCTGCTCTAACCCGTAACATTGGGTCTGAGAACGATCATTTCGGACTTCCAACCCAAAACGACCGTAAGCACGTTGCAGAAGAGGCACTTAATTGTATCCAATTCCTGTAAGAACTATTTTTAAATAGATACGGTATTATGCTTCCGTCAATAAGGGTGGGATATACGCATATTTGCGTATAAGAAATAAGGTTATAAATTATAAAATATACCGTAATTATTGAACGAAAGCTGTTTTCAGAAAATATCGAACTTCCCATACCCCTTAGGTTACACATGAGAAGAATACTTTGTTATAACTTCAATGCCATTGCAGAAAATGTAACATGGAAAGCGATAGGACTGTTTGCCATATTGGGTGGTTTTAACATCGCAACTTGGCTTTGGGCCTTCATTGCTTTCCGCTATTCTCCAAGCTTATTAAGTATGGCGTTTGTTGCATATAGTCTGGGCCTGCGTCATGCTGTAGATGCTGATCATATTGCTGCTATTGATAATATAACACGCAAATTGATGCAGGAAGGCAAACAACCCCTTTCTGTAGGGCTTTTCTTTTCCCTGGGTCATTCCAGTGTAGTGGTTATAGCATCCATCTTAGTTGCTGCCACAGCGACAACTTTTACACAAAAGCTTCATGTTATTCAAAAATTTGGTGCAATTATCGGACCAATGACTTCTATTGTTTTTCTAATATTTGTTGCCATCATGAATATTATGATTTTTTATAATCTTTATCAAAACTTTTGTTGTGCCAAATCTGGCAACATATCTCACCAAGAAGATATCCATATTTTTCTTAATAAAGGAGGGCCACTCACTCGTTTTCTTAAACCATTATTCGGTCTTATTCGTAAAACTTGGCATATGTACCCACTTGGTTTCCTATTTGGCTTGGGGTTTGATACCGCAACAGAAGTTGGATTACTCAGCTTATCGGCCACCCAAGCATCCCATGGCATGACGCTCTGCTCTATCTTGATCTTTCCTGCGCTCTTTACTGCGGGCATGTCTCTTGTAGATACACTAGATGGCGTTTTAATGCTTCGTGCTTATGGTTGGGCTTTTGTAGAACCCATTCGAAAATTTTATTATAATATGACGCTTACTGTCGTTTCTATCGTCATTGCTCTGCTCATAAGCGCCATTGAAGCACTTGAACTTATACGGAACCATCTCGGCCCTGAATATGCTTTATGGAGCTGGAGTGAAACTTTAAACGAAAACTTTAGCATTTTAGGTTGCGTGATTATTGCCATATTCATGACGTGCTGGGGTGTATCTGCTATCATCATCAATCATAAAAGAATATAAAAATACCCCCTTCCACAATTTGGAAGGAGGTATTCTGCAACACACTAGATTTTAAATATCAGACTTTCAGGATACCTGTGGTTTTCTGGAGTTAGCTGCTGCAACCTTTTTGCCCCATTCCACCAACGTTTTGGTGCAATCAGAACGTTCAATCTGACATTCAATAATGGTGGGCCCTTCATGGTTTGCTTTAGCTTTTTTGATAGCCTCTGCCAGTTCACCTGCTGTGGTGGCTTTTAGGCCCAGACCATGACCATCTTCCGCATTGAACACTTCCATCAAGCCTGCGTAATCCCAGTTCTTGATGTAATTGTAAGGGCCATCGTGAATAGCAATTTCAATAACATAGCCACGATTATTCACGAGGAAGATAATAACTGGCAGCTTATAACGCACCATCTGCGCCATTTCCTGCGCAGTAAGCTGGAACGAGCCATCACCTACCATAAGAATATGCTGGCGCTCTTGAGAACCCATGGCGTTCCCGAAAGCAGAGGGTACAGACCAACCAATATGCCCCCACTGCATTTCCAGCTCAACACGTGCACCGCGCGGTAAATCCATACGTGTGGCGTTGAACCAAGAATCCCCTGTTTCAGCAACCAAGGTAGTATCTGATGTCAGCATGGCGTTGATCTGACGAGTCATTTCATCATTTGTCAGACGCGCATCTGCCTTAGATGCCTCAATAACAGGTGTATGTTTTTTACTTTCCTGCGCCGTTAACGGACGGCTAGGAGCTTTTTTTGCCAGCTCTTCAAGGAATTCACGCAACGTGAAACCTTCGTATGTCTTGCCGCCCACAGTGACACGGTTAGGTTCTGCCAACAAAACATTGTCACCCTTGGGCCATGCGGTCCAACCCACTGTAGAATAGTCATTAAAGACGGGGGCCACACAAATAAGGGCGTCAGACTTTTCAACCAACTCCTGCGCGCCAGGAGAAGAAACATCTCCCCAATAAAGACCACGGAAACCTTTGTGATCTTCCGGAAAAAAGCTTTTTGCTGCCGCCATAATCGTAACAGCACACCCTAGCTTATCAGCCAGATGTTCTGTTTGTGTTTGTGCGTGTGCCGCACGCACTTTGCTACCTACAATCATGGTAACACGCTGAGATTTTTCCAGCAGAGCGACAGAGGCTTCAACGGCCGCTTTTAGACTGACATCATCTACCCGCAATTCTGCCAGCAAGGACGAGACCGGACCAGGGCGAACACATTCTGCATCAGATACGTTACAGGCAATTTCAACATATGCCGGCTTGCGTTCACGCAGGGCTGTGCGAATTACATGATCAATTTTGGCTGGAGCAGACGCTGCATCTGTAATGCTTTCTGACGCGCATGTCACATGCCGCATCATTTCCAATTGGTAGGTATAATCGTTCGTGCCCAGCGTATGATGCAGAATATGGCCTGTTCCGTAATCATTGCTATTAGGTGAACCAGAAATTAAAATAACAGGCAGGTTTTCTGCATAAGCGCCAGCAATAGCGTTCATGGCAGAAATGGCCCCCACACTAAAGGTAACCACAGCCGCTGCTGCGCCATGAGCACGTGCATAGCCTTCTGCACTAAAACCACAATTCAGCTCATTACAGCAGTAAACCTGTTCCATTTCCTTATTTGCCAGTAACTGGTCCAGAAGAACCAGATTAAAATCTCCGGCTACGGCAAAGTGGTGCTTTAATCCGATCTGAGAAAGACGCTCAGCAAGATACATGCCGACTGTATATGTCATGGTTTAATCACTCCTATCGGAATAGCCTCAAAAAAACGGCTTTTAGCTAAAACCCTCAATCAGACAAATGTCCAATATATGAAACCGATGGTTGTCATATAAAAAACATATCTCCCAACCAAGAAAATATCCTATTTTGCCTTCCATAAATGCAAGACAACCTATTGATATTAAGTATTTATTTTTGATATATGTGAGCTTTTATGTCGGTTACGTAAGTATATATTTATATAATAGATCACAAAATGTCACCATATCGTGAATGATTATTCTTACTAAACAAAATTTTTACGACTCTTTGCAACACTTTAACTTTAATGCCTTAAAAAGGTGCGGAAAGTGTGAGAATGCGCCAATTCCCAGATCTTCCCGAAAAAACACTCCAACTTTCTGGATAGACATCTAATTTATTTAGAATATGAAAAGAATTTTTTATACCATCTGCTATAATACATGCGCTTAATGCACGTATGATGATAGGAGAAGCTATTATCAAGAATGTCTCTTGATTTTTGGCGTTATCAAAAAGACCATCCAGCCATGCTTTTAACCTAGCATGAAATGCATACATGCTTTCTCCACCAACTGGAGAGTGCGCAGGATTCATAAATTGCTCCTGCTCTTCTACCGATAAACCTTTCAAATTCCGCCCTGCCAAAGCTCCGTAATTTCTATTCCTTAGCTTCGGCTCCAAAACAATATTTTGCCCTAAAAGAAGACGATCTGAATCTATAAAAATATCAGATGCACAAAAAATGCGCGAAATATTATGTTGTTCCAAAAATTCTTCTTGGATTATTTTAGAAAATAGAAATTTTATTATTTTGTTTTGCTCTGGTATGTAACCTTTACGTACATCATCAGGTATCAAACTTCCTACCAAGATAACGCGTACTACTGGTAGATTGGGCATAATTTCTTCCAAGATTTTAGATAAGTCTCATTCTTTCATTACTGTTTGCCACATTGTCGTGAACATCGTAAGTTCCGCCGCATATTTTAACGCTTGAGTGTGTTCTTCCGGAAAGCATAATGTCTGTTTTTTCTATAAGATTTATCAATAAATTGAATCGCAAGACTTGCTACATTGCTGCTTTTCTGGCCCTTACAGGATGCACCCCTCCTGTTTCTGTTAAGCAACTTAGCCTGACAGAGGCTTATCAAGATCGCACTCATACCGCTCTTAACGGAGCAATCCTAAGCAACACCACCCGTATTGTGCTGGAACGCCAAAATTTGCTGGGCATATGGCAGGCACACCCAATTGCCGCCATTGAAATCCTGCGTAAAAGCACGCAAGACCAATTTTACACTCCAGATCTGAATGACCAACTTTTTGCGTTGGCAGAACTCAGCTACCTACGGGGCAAAAAACATAAATCCCGCACAGATTTCATGGCGGCTGCCATGTATGCATATGCCTATCTCAATCCTGCCGATAAAACGACTGAACATCCAGACCCATATGATCCACATTTTCGGCAAGCATGTGATATTTATATGCTCAGCCTGACAGAGGCTTTAGGTTCTCCTGCAAATGTCAACTCTCAACACTGGGTGCTGCCATTTGGCGATCTGGATCTTTCATCTGAGCCATCAGAACATATATGGCATGGCTATGAGCTTACTGATTTCCGCCCCACTGCGCGCCTTACTGTAAAAGGCGTTAAAAACATTTACAGCCACATGGGGCTGGGCGAACCTCTTGCAGCCATTCCACATGTAAGTGGCCGTGCACCATCCTCTTTTACAGTTACAGATAAACTACGCATTCCTGTCAGCCTGTTTATGGAAATACCAGACCCACGCAGACAAGTTCTCTCCGATCATATTACCGGCCATCTAACCCTTACAGCTTTAGATGACCGTGGGCACATTCTCACAGCCAACAATACACCTATACCTCTACAGTACGATCAAACAGCCTCACGCGCACTTAGCCTCAGCAATGCTGTAGATTGGTCTAGCGAATACAAAGGTTTTCTGGATGGTCGTTTTTTTGATAATGGCCGTAAACCTCAACTTATTGCCATAGAACCGCACCGCTACGGGTGTATTCCCGTTGTGCTTGTTCACGGCACAGCATCCAGCCCAGGGCGATGGGCAGATATGGTGAACGATCTTCTGGAAGATCCTCAAATTCGCGCCCATTTTGAATTTTGGTTTTTTTCTTACGCTACGGGAAATCCCATCCCATACTCGGCTTTTCAACTCCGTGAAGCCTTGGAATCCGCTATTCAAAACAATGGTGGCACGCAAGCAGATCCTGCACTTGGGCATATGGTGCTTATTGGCCATAGCCAAGGTGGGCTTTTGGCAAAAATGCAGGTGATAGACCCTAAAGATAAACTCTGGAATGGTCTGACACACCACCCTTTCAACAGTTTACATCTTACCCCAAAAGCTCATAGCTTTTTGCAAGAAACTCTGTTTCCAAAACCGTTGCCTGAGGTGCAACAGGTTGTGTTTATCTCTACACCACAACATGGAAGTTATCTGGCGGCACTTTCTTTAGCGCACCTTGTCGGCCGTATGGTGACATTTCCTGTCAGCCTAACTGAAGTGATGCAGCAAGTTGTCATTGGAGAATCTGGTTCAATACGTGTCAACATGAGCCCATGGCGTATGGGCAGTGTATATGGCATGACACCCCATAGTGCCTTTATCCGCTCTCTAGCATCCATACCGGTTGTGCCAGAAGTGCGTACGCACTCTATTATTCCCGTTCTAGGGGATGGCCCATTAGCAACTGCAGATGATGGCGTGGTAAAATACCGAAGTGCGCACATACCTTATGCTGATTCTGAACTGGTTGTGCGGCATTCTGGCCATTCCACGCAATCCAACCCGATCACTATTGCAGAGGTGCGCCGTATTTTGCTGGAACATCTCGCCCACCTTACACCGGGAGTTTCAGAAACAGGGGATATGAGCAAACAAAATATCACACGTATTGGCGGTGAATATCAGCCAACAACACCCCCGGTGCATCCATGAGCAAGTTCCAGCATAATTCTTCCACACATGGCTGGGTTTTCTGGGTAAAAGCTGCTGGTGCTTTCTTATTCAGCCTTTATTCTGCGGCTGCGTTTTATTATTCCACCTTAACGCCAGATATGCTGCGTTTAGGCCTGAGTATTATTTTTCCGTTGCTTATTTTGGGGATGTTCTTTTTTGCCCCAGCCCGGCTTAGCCGCACCACCATTCCAGTTTTATGTGCTGTTTTTATAATATGGTATTTAACGGATCCACCGCGCAATCATCGTGATTGGGCTGGAGAGTATGCCTTGCCAGCAGATGCCGTTTTGACTGGTCGGACGGTGCATATTCAAAATATACGCAATTTTAAATACAAAACAGAAACAGATTATACACCACACTATTATGATGCCACATATAATCTGGATGACCTTTCATCCGTAGATATGATTACATCTTATTGGGCTGGAGAAAGTATTGCACATGTTTTTCTTACCTTTGGATTCAAAGATGGGCGCCACCTAGCCATATCTATTGAAACGCGCAGGCAAAAGCGCTTTCCGTATTCAGCGATTGCTGGCTTTTTCCATCATTATGAAATGTTTTATGTTACCGCAGATGAACAGGATTTAATTGGTGTTCGGACAGATATCCGCAAAGAACGCGTTTACCTTTATCGGCTTTTTATTGCACCGCAAACACGTGAACGCCTATTTAAAAGCTACCTTTCAGAAATTCATTTTCTGCATACTCACCCGCGCTGGTACAATACGCTCGCAGATAACTGCACAACAGAAATTCTCTCCCGCGCTGGCGCTCAACTGCATTATCGGCTGGATTGGCGCGTTTTGCTAAGCGGCTACACGGCCTCTTTGGCATATGATCTGGGGCTGCTGAACACACAGTATGATTTTCCCACCCTCAAACGCCTTAGCCGTATTCAGCGGCCGGACGGAGCAATGCCAGATGCACACTATTCGCAAGAAATCCGGGCTCATTTACCTTTAGATAAGCCCCCTACACTTTCACAAACCAAATAACAGAAATGTTATAAATGCTGTTACATGCTTAAGATGCTGTTTCGACAACAAAAAACATAAATAAGACTTGCGAATAAGAATTACTTATTAAAACTCGTTGATATTTAACGATTTTCTGTTTGCATTATGCCAAAAATATCCGTAAAAAGACTTCACAAACTCCACCAAAATCTGGAAATCGTATCATGGTAAAAGATCCTAAAGTTATCGAACATCTGAACGTTCAGCTTACAAATGAGCTGACAGCTATCAACCAGTACTTCCTGCACGCACGCACACTGCGCCACTGGGGCGTTACCCTGCTGGGTAAAAAAGAGTACGAAGAATCCATTGAAGAAATGCGTCATGCTGACTGGCTGATTGAACGCATTCTGTATCTGGGTGGGCTGCCCAACGTCCAGCGCCTGAACACCATCCTGATTGGTCAGGACGTGAAGGAAATTCTGGAATGCGACCTGAAGCTGGAAGAAAAAGCTCTGGGTGATCTGCGCGAAGGCATTGCCTATTGCGAAAGCGTGCGTGACTTTGTTTCCCGTGATCTGCTGCTAAAGATCCTTGAAAACGAAGAAGAACACGAAGACTTCCTGGATCGTCAGTTTGATCTGATCAAGCAGATTGGCATCGAACGCTATATCCAGCTGAACTCTGCAGCGGCTCCTGATCAGGAATAATTACTGATCAAAGGCTATGGGGCGTATAAGCGCCCCATAGTCACCCTGCCATTTAATTTGCAGCAAATAAATCCGCATAAACTTCTGGCTTAAAGCCAACCGTAATTTCCCCTTCCCGGTCTAAAACGGGCCTTTTTATAAGGGATGGATAAGCAACCATAAGTGCTAATGCGCGTGATTCATCAATATTTTCTTTTTCAGAATCAGGCAATTTACGAAACGTGGTGCCAGCTTTATTCAACAGCTTTTCCCACCCAACATTTTGCACCCACTGTTTGAGTGTTGCTGTATCTATTCCCTGTTTTTTATAATCATGGAAACTATACGCCACACTATGCGCCTCTAGCCATTTCATGGCTTTACGCATCGTATCGCAGGATTTAATTCCGTATATCGTTATTGTTGCGCTCATAACCTCTCCCTTGAGCAAACCAACTTTTTCTATGGTTGGATATTCAAAAGTTTCCGCATTTCTTCCATAAAAGCCGCATCCTGCTCCAAATCAAACGTGCGCGCAAAAACACCCGCATAACCCACACAAACAGGCTTGGTTTTTACGGCGTCTGCTTCTGTTAAGTAACGCGGCACAATATGGGTATGGAGAGAGGGTTCCTGATTACACCATGTTTCATAATTAATTCTGGCGGCACTTGTTGCCTTTAACAGGGCATCACCTACCGTTACGCAATCTGCCAAATATTGCATACGCTCCTGCCCGTGCAGATCATTCAGGCTCGGTACAATCGGGTCTGACAGAAGCTGGCAATAACCTTGTACTGGTTGTGTATCTGCAACAATAAGCCAACCCGAAGGCATGCGCCCAATAACCTGAGGGAACTTCCCTTCTCTCGCCCATTCAACACGTTGTTGAATTACATTTTTTGCCATGCTCAGCCTCAGTCATAATTTTGCTTTCTGCAACACGCCTGAGAACAACCATTTCGCGTGGCTTATCGAATCAATCGCAGGCGTAATACCGAAAGCAGTCTGGTTCATGTCCGTTTACCATGCCTGCGGCTTGCATCCATGCATAAACAATAACCGGGCCAACAAAGCAAAAACCGCGTTTCTTCAATTCCTTGGAAAGAACCTGTGAAGCGTGCGTTTGCGCAAGCGTATGAGGCTGTTTCGTCTTTACAGAATTTTGCTGCGCCACATCCCACGCAAAACCTGCAAAATCCTCTCCTTTTGCCTGCATCTGCAAATAGGCATGAGCATTTTTAACAGTCGCTTCTATTTTTAAACGTGCGCGAATAATTCCGGCATCCTGCATCAGCCTTTGCACATCTTGCTCTGTAAACTGCGCTACTTTTTCTGGATCAAACCCAGCAAAAGCCCTCCGAAAATTTTCACGCTTCTGCAGCACCGTATTCCATGAAAGCCCGGCCTGAAAACTTTCCAGCACCAGCATTTCCCATAAGGTGCGCGCATCCTTAATGGGCACACCCCATTCAGCATCATGGTAAGCGCGCAAAATCATGTTCCCACATGCCCATTTGCAACGGTGCTTATGAGAATCCATATAATTTTTCGGCTTTAGAAGCGGCGCTGAGGCTGTGTTGTCTGCACAAAGGCAAACTGTGCGCCTTCTTCCCGAAGGATTTGATCTTTCCTTTTGGTAGATTTTGTTCCGAGTTTATCAGCAATCTCGTGCGTGGCAGATAGCAGGCCTTTGTCACCTTTTAAAAGACCAATCAAAATCCTTACCCGCAAGGCTTCATCTTCACTCTGCAAGCTGTAGTAAATCGTGCGCGATTCGCGACGTGGTACAATGAGGTTAGAACGCCTTAACGTGCCTAACTGCTGGCTGAGAGTCGGCTGCCCAATCCCGGTTTTGCTTTCCAGCTCCCCCACTGCCAGCGCCCCGTGCTGCAAAAGTGCATCCAGAATCATGAGGCGCTGCGGCTGAGCAAACAGCTTGAGTTGCTCCACCAACTGTTTTGCTTCGTCTAAAGACATTTCCACCATGAGCTTACGGCCCCTGATCAGGCTTTAAACACATAAACCACGATGGCCCTGCCTGCATAACAGCATCTTGGGTTTGCGCCGTAGGCAGCACCACATTCCCTCCGGGTGTCCAACCTTCGGGGGTGAGAACATCGCCCTCATCCACCCGTTGAAGGGCAGCAAGCAAACGTAGTAATTCCGCCACAGATCGGCCAACAGTCATGGGGTAGCATGTTGTGGCCCGCACAATACCTTGCGGGTCAATCATGTACACACTGCGCACGGTTGCGCTATTCCGGGCTGTTGCATCCAGCATACCATACGCACGTGCAATGGCCATGGATGGATCTTCTACCACCGGGAAAGGAATCCGAACGTCAAACCTCTCCCGTATGGCTTCAATCCATGCAAGATGGGCGGGCAGGCTATCTACGGAAAGGCCTACCAATGCACAGTTCATAGCTGCAAATTGCGCAGCAGCCTGTGCAAACGCAATAAATTCACTTGTGCAAACTGGTGTAAAATCTGCTGGATGCGAAAACAGCAGCACCCACTGCCCACGCAAAGCACTTAACGTAAGCATGCCTTGGGTTGTCCGCGCCATAAAATCTGGAGCCATGTCTCCAATTCTGGGTGCGGCCACTACCGGCTCCAACTGACTGGTATCTATGATGCGGTCATTCATAGCAGCAGTGTTTACGCGCATTCTTTCACTTGACGCAAGATGCTTTCATTCTTAATTAAAGTGTATATTCATGTTTACTTAAAATAATAAACTGTTGGGAGTTTCCCTTATGTCAGATCCAGCTATCGCCACAGCCACCCAGCAGATTTTAATGGCTGTGCAGCACCCCGAACAACAGCCTGTTGTAAAAACCTTTTTTGATGAAAAAACCTTCACAGCCAGCCATGTGGTGCATGACCCACAAACTCTAACGGCCGCCGTTATTGATAGCGTGCTGGATTATGATCAGGCTTCTGGCCGTATTAAATACGATTCTGCCCAAAAAATTGTCGATTATGTGCGCGCTGAAAAATTGCAGGTTGCATGGCAACTAGAAACACATGCGCATGCTGATCATCTTTCCGCCGCACCATGGTTGCAGGAGCAACTGGGGGGCAAGCTGGGTATTGGTGCCAACATTGTGCAGGTGCAGGAAGTTTTTGGCAAAATCTTTAATGCCGATACCAGATTTGCGCGTGATGGATCTCAGTTTGATCATCTTTTTACAGATGGCGAACAGTTCAAGCTGGGCAACCTGAACGCCATAGCATTACACGTGCCAGGCCATACCCCCGCAGATATGGCTTTTATTATCGGTGATGCAGCCTTTATTGGCGATACACTGTTCATGCCAGATTATGGCACTGCCCGTGCAGACTTCCCCGGTGGAGATGCCCGGATGCTGTATCGCTCTATCCGCCGCCTTCTCACCTTACCAGCGGAAACGCGCCTTTTCCTCTGCCACGATTACAAGGCTCCACACCGTGATACCTATGCGTGGGAAACCACTGTAGGTGCAGAGCGCGCGCATAATGTGCATGTACATGAAGGCGTAAGTGAGGATGAGTTTGTAAATATGCGCACATCACGAGATGCAACACTTGCCCTACCCAACCTGATTATGCCTTCCGTACAGATCAATATCCGTGGGGGGCATATGCCAGAGCCCGAAGATAACGGCACAAGTTACATCAAGATCCCCATCAACAAGCTCTAAAATTTACTGACCTTTCTGGATACCCCATATGCTTTCCTTATCTGTTCCCCATCTCCTGCTAGAACTTATGTCTGGCGTACTGGTCGGTTTTACTTTGGGATTAATTGGTGGCGGGGGGTCCATTCTGGCAGTACCGCTTATGGTGTATCTGGTAGGTGTAAAAAACCCTCATGTGGCTATTGGCACCAGTGCATTGGCTGTAGCTATCAACGCATTGGTGGGGCTGGCACAACATGCACGTAACCATACGGTCAAATGGCGCTGCGCAGGTATCTTTGCATCGTGTGGGGTGGCGGGGGCATTTATTGGGGCCGCTATTGGCAAAACAGTTGATGGCAAAAAGCTCCTTTTGTTTTTTGCCCTGTTAATGATTGGGGTGGGTATTCTTATGCTCCGCGGGCGGCACAACGTTGGTTGTCCGGGGGCAAGCTGTAATAGACATAATGCCCCCAAAGTTATGGGCTACGGCCTTGGCACGGGCCTGCTTTCCGGCTTTTTTGGCATTGGTGGCGGTTTTCTAATTGTGCCCGGCCTTATTGCATCTACCGGCATGCCTATTCTCAATGCAGTTGGCACGTCTCTGGTTGCCGTTTCCGCTTTTGGGTTTAGCACTGCTTTAAGCTACATGCTGTCCGGCTATATTGATTGGCAGTTGGCGGCTCTTTTCATTTTAGGTGGGGCCATTGGTTGCCTGTTTGGCACCCGCACAGCCCGCCGCATGGCAAAATCTTCTAGTCATCTTACAACACTTTTTGCCTGCATTATTTTTATCGTGGCAGTTTACATGATCTGGCAAAGTGTACAAAAATTATAAAGCTTGCGTGCTACCACACAGCTTACGAGCACTCGCCAACGCTGTGTGAAGCTGCATGTAAATATTATCCTTTCCAAGCACTGCGATAATATGGTGGCGCTCCATATCTTTTAGAAAAAATGGCGCAACACGACCAAACAACACGGTAATCCCACGTGCATGTAGCCTTTGCAAAACATCCCGCACAACTTGCGCTGCTGAATAATCAATATCGGTAATTGCACTGCAATCTACCACAACACATTTTACCGGATCCGGCGCGGATGAAATCAGCGTCATGATATCATCCGTAAACAAATTGCAATTTGCATAAAATAAATCTGCACAAAACCGATAAATGATAATACCCGGCATACTTTGCTCTCCGGGTGCCACCGCTTCTGCTTCTAACATTCCTGTCGTGGCTTCTGGGGCCATTATCAACGTATGTGGCATATAGCTATGCCGAACGTGCCGAAATAAAGAAAGCGCAATAGCAATAAAGATACCCTGTTCTACCCCTACACTTACAACCGTAGCGGCTGTTACCAGTGCTAAACGAAATTCTCCGGGGCTTTCATTGCGAATGCCATTAAGCGCCTGAATATCTATCATTCGCACGGCCACACAAAACACAATGGCACCGAGCACACAACGGGGAAGATACTGCAACGGTGCAGGAAAAAACAAAAGCACACAGGCTGTTACAGCGGCAAAAACAAGCTGTGCTTTTTGTGATCTTGCGCCTGCCTGCACAGCCATAGCTGTTTGCGTGGGGCTGCCATTTACCGTAAACGTGCCTGTTAAGGCAGCCGCAGCATTGGCAGCACACAGGCCCACAATATCTGCATTTTCATCAACATGTTCATGAAACATGTTTGCAAAAGCACGTGAAGTTGCAGCACTTTGCGCAATAATAACAAAAACACAGGACGCCGAAATGGGTAGCAGAGCCAGTATATCATGCCAGCCGGGCAGAGGTATGGAAAACGCAGGCAAACCACCACGTATGCTGCCCAGAATGGCAACATCGTAATGTTGTAAGTCTAACTTCCAGCTACAAAAAATACTGATAACCACAACACACAAGCCCACTGGCCAATGAGGCTTCTGCCTTGCTCCTGCCAACAGCACAACACAGCTCAAGCTGGCAATGGCCATGCTTAACCCTTGCATCTGCCCGAAACCTTGGAACAGCCCTATCGCCTGGACCAGTGTATTGTGAGAGGATGAGACCAGGCCTGTCATGTCATACAACATGCTTAAGCCCACTTGTACACCCACGCCTGCCAAAAAGCCCACCAGCACAGTGCGAGACAGAAAATCCGCCAAAAACCCCAACCGAAATAAGCGGGCAACCAATAAAAATCCTGCATTAAGGAGAGCAACTGCGCTAACCAGCTCCATGTATCTAGCGCTGCCGGGGGAAACTATTTCTGACAGGCCACTGGAAAAGATGGCAGCCGTAGCGGAATCTGCCGCCACTACCAGATGGCGTGAGGACCCAAACAGGGCAAACGCCACCAACGGGAACAACACTGTATATAGCCCGCACACAGCAGGCATTTCAGCAATACGGGCATACCCCAGAACCTGTGGAATGTTCATGGAGGCCAAAGAAAGCCCTGCCAGCATATCCGACCATGACCCGGATTTTTTGGTTATCCGTTGGCCGAGCCAATTTTTTATGCCTAACAAGGGCGACATACTCTCTCCATCCCATTCTATTTGCGTGCCATGATACCCTCAAATATCATAATTGAGGCCTCACTCTTTAGGATGCACCTATGTCAGTTACTCTCTACCACAATCCTTCCTGCGGCACTTCACGCACAGTTCTGGGCCTTATTCGAGATGCGGGAATTGAACCGGAAATTATCCTTTATCTGAAGGCGCCCCCAACTCGTGCGGAATTGGAAAACATTCTGGCCAAAGGAAAGTTGAGCGCACGCGACATTTTGCGCAGCAAGGAAGCATTATGTAAGGAACTGGGGCTTGATGCACCCGACATCAGCGATGATCAGATTCTTGATGCCATTGCAGAATACCCCAAACTTCTCAATCGTCCTGTTGTGGTCACACCCAAAGGTGCAAAAGCCTGTCGTCCGGCGAATGTTGTGTTGGAGCTGTTATAAATTTTTCCACAGCCATACGCCTATCTCCTTAACCAAGGGTGGACGTATGGTGTTACACAAATGAACTCAATTATCATGATACGGATACTTGAGTTCATTTATATTTACTTAGCCGACACATCGGCTAAAAGAAGCTCTGCTTTTTCCTGCGCAATCACAACCACATCCTGCTGATCCGTTATTGCCGCAGCATCACCACAATGCAGAACATTTCCGTTTATAGTTACAATGCCAGATACAACCAGCAGATAAAGATCACGCCCTAACGTGGTGCTGTAAGCCGCGCCCTCCGCCGCGGGTATCACCGCATGTAACAAGCGTGCACGCGCAGTTAAAGCAACAGGGGCACCATCTGTAATCTGACCTTCTTCTTCTGGGTCATCTTCTGGAAAGCCTGACGCAAGAATTCTAAAACCACCGTCTTCCAATTGGGGAAAACTTGCACGAATTTCTTGCGCAGGCGGCACGCCTTCTACATCCGCCATAAACCAGAACTGAATAAACGCAGCGCCAGCTAGACCGGCACTCCATTCTAGCCTTTTGCACCCTGTGCCTGTGCTTAAAAGATGCAGCCCTCCGGGCCCAATGTTTTCCTGCTCAAAACCATCTGCATTGCTGATCAGATTTCCTGCGGAGAGCCATGTTAGAATATCCACATTGGTTTCAGGCCCCAGATGATATGTTTGGGCCGGCGCAAGCTTGCCCAGATTAAGCACACGTAAGCGTCCATCATGCGTGTATGCTGGATCTTTATAATCAGCGAATGCAAAATGACAGCGTAGTATAAGCGTATCTGAATGTGCGTTACCCAGAGTTGCCGCACGTCTGATTGTTATCATGCGCTAATCTCACACATGTTTTTTTGCTTTCGTTTTTTCTGGGTAAATACCTTCCCAGCCGCCACCAACTGCACGGTAAAGGTGCGTGACAGACCCTGCCACGCGCGCCGTGGCATCTGCCAATGCGCTTTGAGAAGACAAAAGCGCATTCTGCAATGTCAGCACATTTAAAAAGTCGGATGAACCCTGCACATATTGGGCCTTGGCTGTATCCACTGCAATTTCGTTTTCATGCACGGCTTCAGCCAATTCATCACGCCGCCGCTGAGCAGCCGTAAAATCGGCCATGGCATCATCAATTTCCTGCCACGCCTTTAAAACCGTGCGCTGGAACATGGTTGCTGCTTCTTTCTGCTGCGCCTTACGCAAATGCAGCTGGCCTGTTAGCCTTCCACCTTCAAACAAAGGTAGCGTTGCGGTAGGGCCAAAACCATACTGCCGTGATGCCCATGAGCCCAAACCACTAAACTGAAGGGCCTGCACATCCAAACTGCCAGATAGTGTGACGCGCGGAAAAAAATCTGCAATGGCTACACCAATACTGGCCGTGGCAGCATGCAAATGATCTGCCGCCATACGAATATCTGGCCGGCGCTCTGCCAGTTCAGATGGCAAGCCCACCGGCACCAAGGTAGGCACCAGAGGGATTGGGCCTGGCGCCCCAAGTTCTGCATCCAACGCCCCTGGTTCGCGCGCAACCAGAAAGCTCAAGGCATTTAGCATATGCGTTGCTTGCGCTTGCAAAGGCGGTAAGCGTGCCTCAAATGTATGAAGCTGGCCTGTAGCTTCTGCCACATCCAAACGTGTTGCGGCCCCTTGCTCGAACCGCAATGTGGTGAGTTTTACACTATCTTTTGCAACCTGAATATTATGCTGCAAAATGCCAATCTGCGTTTGTGTTGCACGTAAATCAATATAATCCTGCGCTGTTTCTGCCATAAGAGATACCAGAATATCTCGTCGCATTTCCTCCGTTTCGTGCATGGCTGCTGTAGCGGCTTCCACCTGCCGCCGCACGTGCCCCCAAAAATCCACTTCCCACGATGCGTTCATACCGTATTGAGGCAAGTTGAATGAGGGATTCCCCACACTTCCGGGCAATGCTGTAGGCCCAAATCCTTGAGAGCCAGATGCAATAGACCCCGCCTGTTCACGCTCCATGGTGCCCAGCAAACCCAGAACACCATTGGTGCTGGCCCGTTCACGCCCATAAGATGCATTGGCTTCTGCATGAGGAAACTGTGCAGCACTGGCAATCCGCCGTTCTGCCTGGCTTTGCATCAAACGCAGGCTCGCCGCTTTAAGATCCAGATTGGACGCTGCAACCTCATTTTCCAGCTTAGTCAGCACTGGATCATGAAACAGTGTCCACCACTGCGGATCTGTTGAAGCCGTTGTAATCTGGCTTTCTGCTGGCGGTTGGGTTGTGCGCCAATCTGCTGGCGCTTTAACCTGCGGCTTGTGATAATTCGGCCCAACAGTGCAACCAGAAAGCACCAGCACGGATAAGCCGGAAAAGAAAAGACGCTTCATGAAACTACTGCCAGATATAACGTGAGTTATTGGCGTGCGGGCCTTCTGGCTTGGAAGCCGTATCAATATTCACTTCAACAGACATGCCAACACGCACCTTTGCCGCAAGCGGCTGGTCTGGATCAAACGTAAGCTTAACGGGAATACGCTGCACCACCTTGGTAAAGTTACCCGTCGCATTATCTGGCTGAATAGGTGCAAAAGCGACACCGGTGGCAGGCGCCAATGAATCCACATGCGCCTTGAGGGGATGACCGGGAAATGTATCTACCCAAACAGTCGCACTCTGGCCGGTTTGCACTTTTGTAAGCTGTGTTTCCTGAAAGTTAGCCAGCACATAGGCTTCATGAACAGGTACAACAGCCAAAATACCCGTGCCGGGGTGCACATAATTCCCGATACGCACACCACGCTCACCCACTACCCCATCCATTGGAGCAGGAATGGAGCAGTAAGACAGGTTCAGTTCTGCCTGTTTTTCATCCCCCTGCATGCGCAATAAAACACCACGTGCACGCTGAAGCTGGGCTTTTAAAACTGCAACCTGCCGAATGGCGGCATCCACCCCAGCTTGGTCTCGTGCTATGGCTGCCGCTGCTTCTTTTTCCTGCGCTTCCGATGATTGCTTTTGTTCAATCGTGCCCGCACCACCAGAGGAAAGATTGCGATACCGGGTTGCGTTCTGCCGGGCAAACATCAATGCGGCCTGATCTGCCAAGACGGCTGCACGTGCTTGCGCAATAACGGCATCCTGCCGACCAAGCTCGGCTTCCAAATTGGCAACATCGCCTTGGGCGGCTAGCACATTGCCTTTTGCTACCTCCAAGGCTGCACGGTAATCATCATCCTCAATATGGGCCAGTTCCTCACCCGCATGCACAAGCTGGTTATCCTGTGCAATAACCCGATCAATACGGCCTGAAACCTTGGGCGCAACCGTGGGAAAATCTGCTGTTACGTAGGCATCATTGGTATATTGGTTCACACCATCACCATTGATCAGCCGCGAACCACCCCATGCAACAAGGGCAAGCACAGCAGCGGCACAGCCAGCATAAAGCAGCGGTTTTTTGTAGATCATAATCTGTATTCCGGATTAGCGGGCTGGAGTGTTGGGAGAAGGCGCGCGCGGCGGATACACCCGGCGCGGCAGAATAAGGTTCATGCAAGCGTACCCAAGGCAGACCCATATCAGCACATAATAGATATCGTTCAGCGCCAGAACGAGCGCTTGCTCATGCACATAGGTATGGAAAACCTGAAGGGAATTACGGGCAACATGCACACTATCTGGCGATGTAACCGAAAGCTGCTGCGTGATGGGGTTACCCATACCCTGCAGGGCTAAACCATGCGTGCCATGATGATCGAGCAACATGGTGGAATGATATTGCTCTCGCCTACGGGTTAAAGCAGCAAACAGCGCATAGGCCACTGCATTGGCCAGCCCTTTAAGCATATTGACCATGCCAGAAATAAACGGACCATCGGCAGGCCCCATAGCAAGGGTTGCCAGCATGAGGGTGGGAATAACCGTCATGGGTTGTCCAAAAACCTGGAGAATTTGCAGCGGGTAAAAATTATCCCGCACCCAATCCACCGTCAGCCATGTGCCCAACCATGCAGAAGCGGCCAGACACAACATGCCGCCCGCCAGTACAAAGCGGCAATCAACCTTACGACTGTTACAAAAAGCGGCAATCAACGGCAGCATGATAAGCTGCGGCAACGCAACAACCAGTGATACCGGAGCTGTTTGAATAGGCCGATACCCACGCACAGCAGATAGATAGGTTGCAGGAATATCCCCCATAATCGCACAGATGGCGAGAATACCCACCAATGAGAGCAAAGACGCCTGAATATTACGGGATCGCCAGTACTGAATACGAAAATAAGGGCTGGGATGAAACGCCTCGTTAATTACAAAGACAATAAAGGCTGCCCCACCCCAGAATGTTAGATCCGTAATCACGGGGGAACGGAACCAATCCAGCCTATCCCCCTGATACAATACGATCACCAAGGAACAAATTGCCGGCAGCCCTACCAGCAATCCAAGCCAGTTAAACTTTTCAAATCTCTCAAAATGCATTGGGTCTTTCGGCAAGCCATAGGCCATCATCGCAATGGCCAACGCTGCTGTTGGAATAATTTCCCAATACAGCCAATGCCAGCCCATACGTTCGAACCAGAATGCTTCCAGCGGCAAACCCAGATTAGGCCCAAAAGTAGCGCTCATGGCGTACCCGCCAATGCCAAATACCCGAATTTCTGGAGGGAGGTATTTCAGCATCACAGTCATAAGCACGGGCGGCAAACACCCTGCCGTTAACCCTTGAAAAGCACGCAGAATGCAAAGTGAAGTCACATCCGGCATAAAGGGCGCTGGAATGGAAAGCAGTGCCAAAGCTGCTGTCATGAAAATGGAAAAGCGATAGATCGAGAACGTCATATAAAACCACGGCGTAAACGCCATGGCTGCAATATTGAACGCCTCATAAATCGCAATAACCCACGTGCCCTCATCGTGGCCAATGTGCATGGCGCCCCGAATATCGGAAAGACCGATCTCGGTCACATGCTCATTAAATCCTGCAACATGCACGGCCAGCAGCATACCCAAACAGCCAACAACAGTGCGTAGGCCAAAGGGGGGAATATAAGAAGGGCGTGGTGGCGCGGCATGAATAACCGGTGCACCAACCCCTTGTGCAGGAGCAGCGTTGGTCATAAGCGCACTTCAAACGGTCCGTTGCGCCTTCGACAACCCCTATTTCTGATAAGTGACGAATTCGATTTTCGGAATAGAAAACTCTAGTCATTCCATAAATCAACATCTATTTCTGGAAGGATGAAAGGTTATGATCTCGACCTACTCCGCTACCTTCAGGTGCTTATCGAAGAAGAAAGCGTCTCTCTTGCCGCACGTCGGCTAAAAATCAGCGAACCGGCTATGAGCCGTCAGCTTGCTAAATTACGCAAAGCATTTGCTGACCCCATTCTTGTGCAATCTGGCCGACGCATGACCCCATCGGCCTTTGCTGCTGGCATACTCAATCGGGTACAGAATGTTGTTGTTGCCGCAGATAGCCTTATAGAAACACGCGCACTTGCCAATCTGGCAAACATGGCGCCTACCTTTACCCTTCGGGCTAATGATCTGGTTGTAGCAGCGCTGGCTCTTCCACTCTTGGAAGCCCTGAAAAAGGATTGCCCTCGGTGTGAAGTGATCTGGGCTCCCGAACTCGATGCGGCTGCATCTGTCCCGCTGCGTGATGGCAGTGTAGATTTGTACATCGGCGCAACGGAAATGATGAAGCCCGAAATACGCCGCCAAACCATTTTCCGAGACTATATGCGGGGCCTTGTACGTAAAGGGCACCCAATTCTGGCAGAGCCCATCACACCGGAAAGCATGGTACGTTACGATTATATCAGTGTTTCACGCAGAGGGCGCGCACAAGGCCCGATTGATTGGATGCTGCGCAATCAACATGGGCTGACACGTAGAATTGCAATGGTCGTGCCCAATTACCATGCAATGATAGAAAGTATGAAAAATACAGATCTCATTCTGCCTTTACCAGGCATTGTGATTGATCATATCTCTCAAGAAGCCCTTGGGCTGACATCTTTTGAATTTCCGCTCTCACTTCCATCCGTGGAAGCTTTTCAAGCGTGGCATCCACGCCGTGACATGGACCCCGTACATCGCTGGTTAAGAGAAACCCTTTTCCGTGTTTCTCGACAAGTATTAGTAAAGTTCCCTCCTTGATGCGATAAGGAGATAAGGAAACCGGAAAGCATCATCCCGCTTTCCATTCCTTTCTGATCAGTTCCAGCCCCTCCTGATATGTCGTGACCGAAAACTCGGGGAAACGGCGTTTGAATTTCGTTGAGTCGAAGATATTGTCCTGCTCGTAGCGAGGCAACAGCTCCCTGATCTCCCGCACCTTTTTTGAGAAAATGCCTGCAATAATCAGTGGCCATTTGCCTATGACCGAATAGGAAGGCGTGCGTCCAAAAATCCTGCCCGCCATGGTAACGAATGTTTTATAGGTCGGCCGATCATCACAACACGGCAGGTGCCAAGTCTGGCCATAAGCATCCGGCGTATTGCCCAGCGTTGCCAGCCCGCGGCTCGCATCCGGCGTCCAAATAAGGGTCCGGCGTGTATCGTCACGGATAGGAACCAGAGGTCTTTTGCCTGCTTTCAGCCTGTCAATAATCAGGGTGTTGGTGAAGCTCTGCGTTTTCCCCGGACCGTAAAATTCGGGTGCACGAGCGATCAGCACGGGAATGTCTCCCCGCGCCATTTCTTCCAGCACCATGGAGGCCATTGCGGCACGCACCCGCCCTTTCCGGCCAACCGGAGCGAAGCGCGTTTCCTCCGTCTGGATCTGATTGTTCTGCGGATACATGTAAGTATTATCGAAATAGGCAAAACTGGCACGCGCCGACCGGCAAGCCTGCAAGACGTTTTTCAGCATAACCGGAAACTGCTCTTCCCAAAGCGTGCTATCTGGAGGCAGACCGGCTGTGAAATACACGATCCGACTGCCTTTCACCGCCCCTGTTGTCTGCACTGCATCCAGCAGGTTTGCAGCCATGAGAGTATCGTCTTCGTTAACCTTGCGGGGATTGCGGCTCACGAGCCGCAGGGCACCCGTATGACGCTGATGCAATGTCCGCGCCAGTTCCGTAGCGATCTGGCCATTTGCGCCCAGAATTGTCTGCATGTGGGGTTGCTTCCATAACGTCGGATAGATTTGTCCTTACAACGCTAACGTTAAAGCCAGGTTTAATGTCAAACGACAGATTGACCTTCAACCGGACTTGAACGTTACAAAACGGTCGTCCAACTACCCTGCTGCATAAAAGGGGCCAGCCATGAGCCGTCACATCCTTCACGTTGCCACCAACATCGCGCATTTTGACAATCCGATGCACCCGACCGGATTATGGCTATCGGAACTCACGCATGCCTGGGACATGTTTGCCGCCAAAGGTTATGAACAGCGCATTGTCAGCCCTAAGGGGGGCAAGGTTCCGCTTGACCCGCGTGCGTTGAAATGGCCAATGCGCGATGCCTCCTCCAAAGCATGGCTGGCCGATCCGGCAAAGATGGCCCTGCTATCTGCAACAGCCTGCCCCGCAGACATCAATCCGCAGGATTATGATGCAATCTACTTTACCGGCGGTCATGGCGTGATGTGGGACTTTCCGAATAGTGAAAGCCTTCAAGCCATGACACGCGCATTATGGGAAAAGGGCGGTATTGTTTCCGCTGTCTGCCATGGATATTGCGGGCTTTTGAACACCCGGCTTGCAGACGGTTCTTTTCTGGTGTCCGGGCACAAAATCACCGGATTTTCGTGGACCGAAGAAAAGCTGGCAGGCGTATCTGGAGAAATCCCCTACAACGCGGAAGCTGAAATGAAAGAACGGGGCGCGCTTTACGAAAAAGCTCTTTTGCCGTTTCTCTCCCATGTGGTGGCAGATGGAAAACTGGTGACGGGCCAGAACCCTTTTTCCGCCAGGGCAACCGCAAGAAAAGTCGTGTCTCTGCTAGAAGGGCTTTAACGGGAGGTAGGTTTTTTGTTGTTGCTCGCGCTCACAGAGAGACGACGATCCGTTCTGTCTAGCAGGCGCACATCATCAGGCGTGATATTCGAATTTTCGGAAGACTCCGTAAGCACATTCGCCAGGACACGCCGGGCATTGGCCGCACAATCCATGTCGTCGGGACGTGCCTGAATGTCCTGAACCAGACGAAGGAGGTGTGCTTTGCTCTGGGCCAAGCGCGCTTGCAGCGCCTCAATATCCGCAATCTTGCGTGTGAGTGCGTCCATAAGGGCATCATGGTCCCAGTGCTGCAGATCAGAGGGCAGCAGGGTACGGATTTCATCCAGCGTAAATCCGGCCCGCTGCGCCGTTGTGATGATTCCCAAAATCAGCACGGCCTGTGCCGGATAGGTTCGGTATCCGTTGGAACGACGATCAACCGTTTTCAGCAGTCCGATGCGCTCATAAAACCGGATTTTGGACGTTGTAAGACCGGTTTGCTGGGCCAGTTCTCCAATCTTCATCATCTGTCTTCTGTTACAAATTCATCTTGACGTTGAACTTATGTTCAACGTTAGCGTCTGAGCACTATCAGTTCTGAATGCTCAGGAGAAGTATCATGTCATTCGTCATGACATCCGATGGCGTAGAGATTTTTTACAAGGACTGGGGCTCGAAGGATGACCAGCCGATCGTCTTCCATCATGGCTGGCCACTCAGCGCCGATGACTGGGACACGCAGATGCTGTTTTTCCTGAGCAAGGGATTTCGCGTCATTGCGCATGACCGCCGCGGTCATGGACGTTCGGCACAGGTGAGTGACGGTCATGACATGGACCATTACGCGGCTGATGCATCGGCGGTTGTCGAACATCTCAATCTGAAAAATGCCATCCATATCGGGCATTCAACAGGCGGCGGACAAGTTGCCCGCTATATCGCGAAATATGGTCAGCCTCAGGGACGTGTTGCCAAAACCGTGCTCATTAGTTCAGTGCCGCCTTTGATGGTCCAGACGGATCGCAGTCCGGAAGGCGCACCGATCAAAGTGCTGGATAAACTACGTGCCGGCCTGGCGGCCAACCGCGCGCAGTTCTTTCTGGATATCGCGAGCGGCCCGTTTTACGGTTTCAACCGTCCCGGAGCGGACGTTTCAGAAGGGACGATCCGCAACTGGTGGCGTCAGGGCATGATGGGGAGTGCAAAAGCCCATTATGAAGGGATCAAGGCCTTCTCTGAAACCGACCAAACCGAAGACCTAAAGACCATCACTGTTCCTGTGCTTGTGCTGCAAGGCGATGATGATCAGGTCGTGCCTTACAAAAACGCGGCTATTCTTCAGGATAGGTTGCTTCAGAATAGCACATTGAAGATTTATTCTGGTTATCCGCACGGCATGCACACAACACATGCCGACATCATCAATGCCGATATCCTGGCGTTCATTACCGGATAAAGATAACGCCATAACGATATGACGTTTTCACACCGGCAGGTGACGGTTTTATCTCTTTATCTGCCTTGTTGCGAAATAAGCCCCGCGAGACCACCCGGCCCTCTTTCGAAGGTCGGGACATGCATAAGTATCTGACAAACTAGCCTTATGTGCATCCTGCGCCGCGTTTCAGGCACAAAAAAACCCGCCTGATGAGGGCGGGTTTATCGTGTCCGATCGAGGACTTATATTTGGTTGCGGGGGCAGGATTTGAACCTGCGGCCTTCAGGTTATGAGCCTGACGAGCTACCGGGCTGCTCCACCCCGCGGTTGTGATTGTGTTGAAATTTGTGGGGTATTGAG
>NZ_JBNIEW010000007.1:0-145758 GCF_050106715.1 Acetobacter sp. AAB5 | reverse complement strand
GGCAGATTGCGCCTGGACAAACGGAAATGCCCTGTTGCCATTGGGGGATCACCTGATCAGTCATCACATGGGGCTGCTGTCTATAACAATCCGTGCCGCAGGACCTTATATCGTTCATGATAATAAAATGTCAGAAGTTGGAACGCGTTCTGCATAATAAATAACTTACTTCTCCCTTGTATTTAAAAAGTACAAGGGAGAAGTAATCTATGAATATATTCATTCATGTTGAGATGTAATTTATGATTGAAGCATCGGAAAATTTTAGGGTGAGTACATCTAAAGATACCAAATCCCCTTACATCAATCCTTTTAGTGTCCCTGTTCTACATGGGCCAGATGGAATTTTGTTTGATTTTAATCTAGGGGCACGTATTGTTCTGCCAGCACGTACAGAAGGAAAATGGCGGATTACATTACGTGATCTGGATACGGGGAATATTCTGTTCCAGAATGAAAATACGGGTGCCACCGTACACTCTGCCAAACGTTTTTACGTTCGCTTTGGTATTATTGTTGAAGATATTTCACCTCAAAAAGAAGCTCGCATTGTTTTCCAGCATGAATTGAATTTGAAAAACAAAAAAGTTGTCATTCAATTTCCTGTAGGCACTTTAGGCGATACGCTTGCATGGTTTCCCTACGCAGCACGTTTTGCGCATATTCATCAGGCAAATGTAACCTGCATTCTCTCTGCTTTGATTATTCCTGTGCTGAAAGATGCATATCCAGAATTAACGCTTATGTCCCCAGAAAGAGCTCAGGAACAAGACATACTGGCAGACAGTTATGCAATGTACTGCATGGGGTTATTTTTTGATGATAAGGAAAATGTTTTTCAACCAACCGATTTTCGGTTAGTTGGTCTTCATCGCACTGCCGCGTATATTCTAGGCGTTGATCCTGCGGAAGAAGCGCCCAAACTTGCTTTGTCCGATGAAACACGCCCGATAACCGAAAAATATGTTTGTATTGCTGTGCAGGCCAGCACTCAGTGTAAATACTGGAACAATCCCACTGGATGGATGGAGGTTGTTGCCTACCTTAAAAAGCAGGGCTACCGGGTTATCTGTATTGATCAAAAACCTGTACATGGCACAGGTATTATCTGGAATCATATTCCTTATGGTGCAGAGGATCAAACAGGCAATCGCCCCTTAACAGAACGTGCTCGTTGGTTACGACATGCTGAGTTTTTCATCGGCCTCAGTTCAGGGCTTGCGTGGCTGGCATGGGCTGCGGGTACGCCTGTTGTGATGATCTCCGGCTTTACTCATCCTACCAATGAGTTTCATACTCCTTACCGTATTATCAATTGGCATACATGTAATTCCTGTTGGAATGACGAGCGTGAACGCTTTGATCATCATGATTTTCTCTGGTGCCCCCGTCATGCCAATACCCCACGTCAGTTTGAGTGTACGCGCTTAATTACATCACATCAGGTTATCGCTAAAATTAGCGCAGCTATCCGTGCGCTGTCATAAAGGGGGATGTACATTCAGAAATACTATATGCTGAGAAAATTCTCTTTCAAAATCTACTTATTTTATAGGAAGATTACCGGATTATACTTTGCATATATATGTTATCGAATAAGGAAATATTTTATATAATGTGAAGTCTTTCATATTGTCTTATTCGATGTAAAAGAACGCAGATTTTTTGTAATTATTTGAATATAGAATTTATATTTTAGGTCCTGTTAGGACTGCGATCCAGCCTGCTGCAATCTAATTGTCAATTAAGGTTTCGAAATTAGAATATTTTTCTAGAAAATCGCTTAGAAATTTATGGTGACAAATGATTTTGATGAGGACATCATAAATGGTTTAAAGAAAACATGAAAAGAGCAAAACATTTATAGGGTTTCTAAAATCACATATATTTGAGGTAAGTGAACGACAAGATCATGATCGTTGAAATTTTGAGAAAAAATGCATAATCTCATGGCCCTCAAGCTATACTATAATCAAGGATATTTTTAATTTAGGTGACAAAATTCGCGGAAATTGTATTGAAAATTATGGAACATTTTTTATTTTTCATCAGTTATGGAGAAAGTGGTGTTAAGATTTCTTCTTGCAATAGTGGCAATATATATATTGTTTAAAATATCAATAATTATTTTCTATTTTATTTTGGCGCACTGGATAATTTGCCTGGTATTGGCTGTTTTAGTAGCCGTTGCACTTGAAGCTGCCAGTAGAGATACCGAAAAAGTATCCGATCAGAAACAGGATGCTTCAAAGGAAAAGCCATCTGAAGAAGATAATTCTTACACATTTAAATCATCAACACACCAAGGCCCTACTGCCAAATATGAATTCAGACCGCCAACAGTCCAGAGCACTGTATTTCATGGCAGGACATCTACGCCTGAAATAATAGATATTGATGATGAGCAATCTTTCCAGGAGGAACTGTCTGCTCCTGAGAAATCATATGCTGAAAGGAAAGGGTTTGCAGGAGAATGTATTGTTAATAAATATATAAAAGATATCAGAAAAAATAGAGGTATATTAAATAATATATATATAGAATATAACTCCCCTGCGGGTAAAAAAGTGACGCAGATTGATCATATTGTGAAAGTTCCATGGGGAATATTTGTTATAGAAACAAAATACTATAGTGGATATATTTCTCATGATCCAAAAGATATCTACAACTGGGTTCGGCAACCAGATGGTCCAGGATCAAATCAAAGATATAAATTTTATAGCCCTCTCCAACAAAACCAGATGCATGTTGATGCTGTAAGATTAATAACGGGTTTAGAAGAAAAGAATATTTTTCCTCTTGTTGTTCTTGCAGGAAAAACAAGATGTGACAGTTATATTGAAAATAGAATTGTCAGGCCGTCCAGATTAAAGGAATATTTGGGTAATGATTGCAGGCCACCATTATCAGATGTGCCTTATATAGATTATAAGAAGGTTGAAGATGCATGGTCTATTCTTTTGGGGTTTTTGAAAAAACAGTCAGAACTACAAGAGAAGCATAAAAAACAATTAAATTACTAGGGCCTGTTAGGGCTTGCTTCATTCCGCTGCGGCAGCAGCGTGGATAGCCGTAAGGAGCGATGTCTCTGTTTTTTCGTATCTGGTTGCGATAGCATGCCACTCCTGAGGCGAGCCCAGAGTTCTTAATGAGATGCCAGCACGTCCAGTAAGCAGTCGTATTCGTCGCCAATGAGACGACGGTAGCGCTTCTTGTCTGCATCAGCGGGATGTTTGACCGCCGTTGCGGCGGCCGGGCTTTTTGGGAAGGGCAGGTCCCACTCCGCGATTGCATGCTGACAGATCGCGGCGAGCAGGTTGAGGCGTTTGACGAGCGTGGCGGCGCTGTATTTCTTGGCCAGCAGATCCCAGAAGCCACGGACTGCCGTCGGGGGCAGATCGGCCAGCGCAAGCTGTGTGATCTCGTCCTAAAGAATGGTGGGGATGTGACCTTTGCGATCATCTTCTCGCACACATAGCGGTCGACCAGTTCACGGAGACAGTCTGGCGTTCCAGTTGTCGCGTGTCCTCAAACTGTCCAAGTTCCAGTTTGGCGGACGTTCTATCCAGCCAACATCGTGTCAGTTTGGCTGAGGAGAAGGTCTGGTGGATCCTCTTTCCGTCCGCGATGCGCTGTGGGCCCGATACTGGCCCTTACCGCGATATTCAACCCCGGCAGGGAGCGGGCGGCTTGTGGCCAGAGCGATTTTGACGGAAGTGATGAGATCTTTCATGGTGAGCTTCGTTTGGGCCCAGTATAGCCTTTTCATGGGCCCGATGGGACCATGTGCTTATCGTCTTTTTTGGTGATGGGTCTAAGGTTGGCCCAAAACCAGTCAATCATTCCGTGACCAAAACTCTAAGTCATTGGAAAGATTGGCGTCCCGTACGGGATTCGAACCCGTGTTGCCGCCGTGAAAGGGCAAAAATAGACCGCAGTCATCTGCGAGTTCCTTTCATAACTATATGATAAAAATACATATATGTGTCACACAACATCATGCGTTGTCACCCTAAATCTTTCTTGTTGTGGTGCAAAAATGGTGCACGGATCCCTGTCAGCCGTATTCAGTGTTTCTTATAGAGGGCGTATGCATGACTAATTTTGGGGAGATCGCTTGACGTAATATTTGCGAAAGTTACGTAGTCCGACCGCAAGCGCACGAGACGTCTGGAATTTATAGGGCGGTCGCAAGTCTAAAAAGTTCTCTAATTGGGAAGACGGACGTATAGAAGTTCACATTTTAGATTTTTTATGATTTTTCAATAAAATCAGCGCCTTAGAGATCGCGAACTGCGGGACTCGAACCCGCTCGCTTTGATTGCAACCAGACAGGCAACCCATTGAAACAGAACGATAATTTCAGATAAAATCATCCTTCGCATGGTGACTGCGGGTTCACTCTGCGGGCAAACCCGTGGGGCAGTCAAGAGAGGGATTTATCTGGCCTCTGGTGGGAATATGATGTATATACGACGTATAAACTTTACGTAAGGAAAATCATTATGCAGGGCGTTGTCAGGAAATGGGGAAACAGTGCAGCCATTCGTCTTCCTGCTGGTGTGCTTGAAGCCGTCAGTCTGAAGATCGATCAAGCCGTTGATTTGCGGGAAGAAGATGGGCGCATCATCATAGAACCAGTCAGAGCGTTACCTCTCAAACTGGAAGAGTTAGTGTCAGGCATTACGAACGAGAACCGCCATGATGAAATTGATTTCGGTTCGTCTGTTGGTGGTGAAAGCTGGTGAGTGCCAAAGCAAAGACTGTCTGGGTTCCTGATTGCGGGGAGATTGTCTGGCTGGAATTTGATCCGCAGGCGGGCAGGGAGCAGGCAGGACACCGGCCTGCTGTTGTGCTGAGTCCTGCAAGTTATAATGCCAAGGCTGGTATGATGCTGTGCTGTCCGACAACAACCAAGATCAAAGGCTATCCTTTTGAAGTGGCTCTGACTGGAAAAACTGCCAGTGTGGCCTTGTCAGATCAGGTCAGAAGTCTGGATTGGCGCGTGAGAAAGGCAAAGCTCAAAGGCAAAGTTTTACCCGAAGAGCTTGAGGCCATTCGACAGCGTATCCGGTTGCTAGTCGGGTGATAAAAGTAAGTTTTCCGATAATTTTCAATAATAAAAGAAAAACAGGGAGCCAGCCGTGCAAACCAGCGGACACGTTGTGTCGCGATGGTTTGCAAACTGGTCAGGGGGAGAGCAATGCTCTCCCCGTGAACCCCCTCTTGATGTCAGATTTGGGGGAGAGCGGAATATCAGGTTACGGATACAAATATCAATAAATAGACATCTGTTCACGTTGAACTGCGCTTTATTTGTTACCTTACTCGCCCTTGTTGTTTGGCTCTTTGACGTTCTAGCGCACGTCGTTGCTGGCGACTCATACCTTCAAATGCAGGGTCTGGTGGAAAACTGGTCGCATGAACATGAAAGGGGCTGGTTTTTAGTTTGAGTGGCTTTTGCAGGACATCAAAATTTTTGCGAGCCACGCTTAACTCTTCGATGTCTTTAGGTGTCCATTTTTGCTGAGGAATGGCAATAAGATCCTCGGATTCGCCTTCTTCAGATATCGCCATAACGGCGATCCCTACGCACAGTTTGATATCACAGTAGTCGTGCAGTGTAGCAAGGCAATACGTCTCCAGAATCGTTGCCCTGACCCGCCGGTAGTCTTCTTGCTCCATTGAATTGGCACCGGCGAGGACCAGAAAGACATAAGCGACCTTTTCGTTTGTAGATCGATCATGCGTCACTGCGATACGGGTGAATCGTCCCGCTTTCTGCTCTTCGAGCGCCTTGCGTGCGCCAATTATTGCGCTTGCAAGCGCACGCCGTTGGACTCGATCTTCTCTCGCCATGATACGCAGCCCACGTTCTGCAAGTTCAAAGGTGGGATCGGTATCGAGGATACGAAATTGAGTGCCGTTTAACACGTGATGGGTGAAAAAGCCGATAAGCCGATCCCACTCATATGAGATGCGGTTTGCCGCCTCGCGTCGTTGATATTCGGGGGAGTGGACGAGACAGGCATATTCGCCCTGTACAAACGCGATGGCCGTGTCAGAGTCGAGTTTGGCATCTCGCACATCTGATATCATAGGGAAACGATGTTCTCCGTCCGGCCCTATCGTCTGCAGGTAATTGGCCACCATCTCTGTTTCACTTGGGGAAAATGATAATCTGCCTGATCGGATGATATCTGCTCTAGCGTTAAGATACTTTGTGAAATCGGTTATTGTGTCGAATTCTGACATGACAACATCGAGCGTTGCCATATTGAATACATGGACAAACGGACCATCTGGATCGACGTCACCAATGCAAAACGGTATATGATTTGGGTGAGTAAAGTTGACATGATCTTTCCCGCGGAGAGAAGGCATAATCATGAATGTCCCATCTGGATCGTCAAAATAGGACGACGCCGCCTGCTCCCCTCCTGTAGTCACGCAGATCCCATGGACTCGTCTACGGTCAACTGGCGGCAGTTCAATCGGAATCCGATGCTCACATTTTGCATCTGCAAAAATCGCCTGAGGGTTTTTTCTTATAGAAGTATCAGCTTTCCGGATTTGCTGAGCAGATTGCTCAATCGCGCGATTATACCATCGTTTCCATGCTAATTCTGAGATATTATCGGTTGATTCTGGCCATGTGATATTCTTGTCACTGAATATTATTATGTCATCACCACAAACCACGAAAAGATCGCATAACTCTTTCCCGGGTTTTCTAAACACGTTTGGCCAAGACCAGAGGTCGAGAAAGGTATCGTCTGCAATTTTTCTAAGATATTGCTCGGTCGAAGTGAGGCCTGTGGCTTTCTTGATTACTGAAATAGCGGAATACTCCTCTTGTAATTGTTATAAATATAATAATTACATTGATATTATATCTAGATTTATTTCCAACCGTGAGCCTCAAGTCATGAGTTAAATCATTAAGGAATAAAGTTATTGACAAAAAATTCTCTGAGCAAGGTTTTTCTATTTCCTCGCCGAATGCGGACCAATGCCCCATTCAGGTTCCACTGCTACGCGATAAACGGTGAAGCATAGTCCGCTTTACGAAGATGTAATTAGCCTCCGAAATGTCTGACATGAGGGCGTAAGCGGTCATTAAATGAAACCGTATTTTTCTGCTCTTTAGGGGGTCAACGGGGGATGTAATCCCCCTTGCCAGATGCTCAATGGGTAGCCATTGACCACTGCTGGCTCCCTTTTAAAACGGTATCTTTTTGAAGGCTGTTTCCGGGTAGCTTATGGTCTCTATGGTTTGGCTGAGGTTGGCGGTTCTGATGCCTGTAAGGTAGGTGGTTGTCCCTTGGCTTTTGTGGGTTGCTTCATGGCCAAGAAGACGGTCTATCCATACCTCCCTGATATTGGCATCTGCGTTTCTGAGCTGGGTCGAGACTGTGTGCCGGAACGAGTGAAAGGTGATTTCTGCTGGCAGGCCAATACGGGTCTTGAGCAATGAGAAAGCTCGTCCCAATGCTGCGCCCCTTGTACCCTGTTTCGAGGTTTCCAGACCGGGAATGAGGTAAGGGCCATCAGTGGTATCTTTAAGGGCCAGAACTCCTACTTCAATCAGCTTTGAATGGATTGGCACCATACGCGTGCTCGCTTCCGTCTTGGGTGTCCAGCCGGTTTCAGGGTGTAGGCGAATGAGGAAGCAGGGGATACCATCAACGGTTTGGAGGTCTTCTTTGCGCAGGGCGCAAATTTCGCCCAATCGCATTCCGCTATAAGCTGCAATCAGTGTGACCAGCCGGAAGGTCTGCTCTGGCACCGAAGTGCTATGCCATGAAGCAGAGGCTAGCAAAGCCAGTTCTCTGGCTGTCCAGCTTCTGCGTATGGTTTTCTGTCCATTCTCAAAATTCCAGCCCGTCCACGGGTTGCGTGTGACCAGTTCCCGTTGGTGTAGCTGGTTCCAAAGGGCTGAGAGGCGCATCATATGGTTTTTGACGCTTTTCCCGCTCAGGGTGGGTAAACCTTCCTCTCTGGCCCTCTGAGCCTCTTCTTCAAGGGTAAGACTGCTTTTGCGTTTGCCCAGTGATGCTGGGAGGGAAAAGAGTAGATCACGGAAGGCCCCAGCCTTTTCTCCACCTATTATGGAAACGGGCGCATCTCCAAAAGCTTGCAGGAACAGGTCTACTGCCCGTTGAGTGGCTTTTCTGGTGTCAGCACTGGCGTGGGGATTATCAAGCACAAAGCGTTTTAAAGCCCCCGAGAGCATCAAGGATTGGGCTTTGGCTGGTTTCTTCACTGTTCGGCGTTTGGGCATCGGTGCTGAAACAGGAACGAACCCCGTTTCCTGAGTAGATGAAGGCAGGTTTACGCTCTGCAAATCCCGCAGTGCAACCCGCAGTCCTTCAAGCCTGCTTAAGGCATCTGGTTCAGAGAGGGCCAGATGGGTCTGAGAGAACAGTTCTGTGGTTCTGGCGTGAAGGAGGGATGCCCGTTTGCGCGCTTCGTTTTGATAGCCAGTTTTCAAAGAAACCCAGATTTCTCGCCGGTTTAAGGCTGCTCGCAGGGCAGGGGGAACGATACGGCGAAAGTGGTAAGTGGTGCCTCGGACACGGAGCATAAAATCTTCCCTCAGTGGGGAAGGACGATGGAGCAAAGACAGCCTTTGCCCCTCATTCAGCTGAAAAATCGTGCTATTTCAGGTGTCTGTGGTGCGAACTGCGGGACTCGAACCCTCACTGACCCGCAAGGTCAGCTTTGCAACACCTTGAAAAGACAGCGGATAATGACACGCGGTCTTCTGGTTGAATTTTCTGCCTTCAATTCTGGTTAAACACTCTGGGGGCGTCAAGCCAAAAGAGAGAAGGGGTCATGCCTGGTGTGAGGCTGACTTGTTCAAAAAAGAGGAGAGAAAAGAGGAGAGCCAGCCGTGCAAACCAGCGGACACGTTGTGTCGCGCTGATTTGCAAACTGGTCAGGGGGAGAGCAATGCTCTCCCCCGTGAACCCCCTTTTTGAAGTCAGAATTGGGGGAAGGGCGGAATGTTCGGTCCCTGCGCAGAACTCAAAATACCGGACATTCATTCCGTCTGCCGTCGGCTTTCAATTGCTCCCAGTGGAAACGAGGCCTACGCAAGGTTTTGTGCAAGTGTCCATTACCAGCTTGATGGTTTTTATTAAGAACTCCCATTCGATTGCCGATCGGCAGGTTTCGGATGTCTAAATGTGAAATGCTAGCGTGTCTCAAGGGTTCGACAGAGCTATCAGCGTGCCATGCCCGCTACAAAGTCGTAGATTGTTTGATCCAGAATCTCAGTCGGATCATTGGCCTGCATCTCTGCTACGGTGCCGCCCTCCTTGAGCTGAGCATCCTTGGCGCGTAGCATTTTGATAAAGTCATCGTCGGACAGGAAAACGAGGAGCTTGTTGGACTCTCGCATGGCGCCTGACGCTGCCTGAACAGCGTGGGGATGCGCGGGTTTTCGACTGAGTACGAAGCAAACGGGTCGAAGGGCGCTCGCGCTAAGATAGCGTTCTGTGGTGAAAACCTGCATTGCACCAATTGGTTTGCCGTAGTTTTTGCACTCAAAAAGCACTACACGCGCCCGGAAGTCGCGTGTGAGAGTAACCCAGAAAGGGTGTTTTGGACTGACCCGATATATGAGGTCGTAGATGTTCAGGCCGTCCGCAGTCCTCTTCTGTGAGCGCACGTCTCGAAGATCGTCACCAAAAAGGTAGTCAATGATGTCCTTGCAAATGGTCTCGTACGCCTTGGCGTCCTTCTTCCCTGGGGGAAGCGCAGTTAAGCTGGCGATCAGCGCCTCTCCGGGCGGCTCGGGCTGAGGATCAGATGGTTCTTGGTCCGACCGCATAAATTCCATCGTTGGCGGTGGTGTCGTTACCACTGCGGGCGGCGACAATTGCGCCCTCTTCTTGTCGACGTTGGTGAAGAACTTATTTAATTCGTCAAAGACCGGACCCGCCTTCTGGAGTAGCAGTTCGCGATCCCAGATTTCGATCCGAAACTCCTCCTCTGCCCAAACCCGCCGAGCGGGATCGATATATGCGCCATAAACGAGAAGAGGTCGCGTGTTAATCGCGATATCCTTCATATTGGCGGTTTGGGAGCTCGCATCGCGGAGCTGAGAGAGGGCGACCTGCTCCCGCACGGTAAGCTTCACCTCGACTGGGAGCACTACCCCATCTGAATTCCGTGCCAGAATGTCGATTTCTCTGAAGTGCGCTCGGGGGCCGTAGGGGCGGTGGGTCCGAAGATCGACGTCAAAGCCGAGTGCGTGGATAATTTTCCCAACAATATCTTCGAACTTGCTCGAAACATTACGATCCATCAACATCAGATATTCCTGAACTTCCTCAGGTTTTATAGAAACGTTTTTTTATCTGATTTAGGCGGCTAATGTCGAGGGCATCGGCTGGGTTGTCGAGCGGTCGCAATGAGGGCGACTACTGCCAGTTAACTTGGCTTCCACTTCGGGCCTGATAATTATTGATTGAGGCTGATAATTATCTTTTATCTATCAATTTCGAAGATTAATTTTATCAAATAAACGAAAATAATAATTATAGATGCATTTCCCAGGGCAATGAAAATAAACCCTATAATGCTTTGTTTTGTTGTTATGTCTTGAGAAAAACTCGCGGATGAAAACATTAAAGTTGATATGGTAAGAAGTGATGTGGTGTTTATTTTTATGTTGTATCTCTCCAGTGTGAAGTAATTTATGCAGTACAATCCCGTGTATAAGCCAACCATTATCGCTGTCGTTTTTGAATAATCACTTATTTGTTCTGATTGTGAGTAAATATTTTCTACAAAAAATGATATGAAATTATAAAAAGTCCATGTCAATATTAATATACATGCTAGTAAATTTAAATAAATTGGATAGTTTTCTCTCATTGTGCGATCCTTGGGTCTTAGAGACACGACTTAAAGAAATCTAGCTGCTACGAGCCCGTTTAGAAATGCAAATTGATTGGCTGTTCGACGTAAGTTTCCTGAGCGTCGGTAATCCTGCTATCAGATTTAGCCGAATTACGTCCGCTATGTAGCAGCCCGTTTTGAAGAAAACATGTCTGAGAAGGGGCGTAAACAGTCATTGGATCAAACCTTATTTTTTGCGCTGTAGGGGGTCAACGGGGGAGGCACTCCCCCTTGTCGGCTGTTGAATGGGTAGCCATTCAACACTGCTGGCTCCCTTTTAAAACGTTCCCTTTTTGAAGGCTGTTTCCGGGTAGCTTATTGCCTCCACTGTTTGTTTGAGATTGGCTATTGAAATGCCGGTCAGATATGTGGTGGTGCCCTGACTTCTATGGCTCGCCTCGTGACCCAGAAGCTTATCTATCCAGATTTCCCTGATGTCTGCGCTGGCGTTTCTCAGTTGTGTGGAAACGGTATGCCGGAAGGAATGAAAGGTAATTTCAGCTGGGAGGCCAAGGCGGGTCTTGAGTTGGGAGAAGGCCCTGCTCAATGTAGCCCCTCTGTCTTTCTGTTTAGACCCATCAAGGCCGGGTATGAGGTAATCGCTTTTGGTGTTGTCCTTGAGGGCCAGCACACCGGCCTCAATCAGCTTTGAATGCACTGGCAGAATACGAGTGCCAGCTTCGGTCTTCGGCGACCAGCCGTCTTTAGTATGGGGCCTGACCATAAAGCAGGGAACCTCCTCGATGGTTTGCAGGTCTTCTTTCCGTAACGTGCAAATCTCCCCCAGTCTCATGCCTGTATAGGCAGCGATAAGTGTCACGAGCCGGAAAGTGGGTTCAGGCACCAAGGCGCTATGCCATGAAGAAGAAGCCAGTAGTGCCAGTTCCTGTGGTGTCCAGCTTCGTCGCACAGTCTTGGGGGCACTCTCAAAGTGCCAGCCCGACCATGGGTTCTTTGTTACCAGTTCCCGTTGCACCAGTTGGTTCCATAAGGCGGACAGGCGGAGCATGTGGTTTTTCACGCTTTTATTGCTCAGGGTAGGGAGACCATCAGACTTGGCCCTCTGTGCCTCCTGTTGCAGCGTCAGACTGCTTTTGCCCTTGCCCAGTGTTGCGGGCAGGGCAAGAAGCAGGTCACGAAAGGCTCCGGCCTGACTGCCGCCTACGTCACTGACAGGCGCATCCCCAAAAGCCCTGATATAAAGGGCAACCGTTCTTTTGGTTGCATCTCTAGTATCGGTGCTGGCCTTGGGGTTGCGCAAGACAAACTGCTCCAAGGCATCGGAGAGCATAAGAACGGACGGTTTCTTCTTCGTGCTTTGAGGCTTCCTGACCACTTTACCGGTCAGCTTCTCCCTCGGTTTGAGGCTTTTCCGTTTGGGGGTAGAGGTTGCCTCCTCTTCCTGAGCATTCTTCTCTGGTTCCAGCGTTACTGGGCTTTGGAAGGTGAGGAGAGAGGACAGTTCCTTGCCAGAGAACCGGTCTTGCATGGTTCTGGCTTTATGGAAGACTTCACCTGTACGGGCATAGAGGGCAGCAGCCCGTTGGCGGGCCAGAAACTTGCTTTCGGTTTGCAGGGAGAGGGAGATTTCTGTTTTGCCAAGGCAGGCTTGCAGCACGACCGGAACGGCACGGCGGAAGTGGTAATGAGAGCCGATAAGACGCAGCATGTGAGTTCCCAGACTGGGAAGACAACCGGGAAAGTCCCGTTCACCTATCACCATCCGGTTTTATGGCGTCTTTTCAAGGCTGTAGCGTAAAAGTCTGAGGGACTCGAACCCTGAGAAGAGGGTGAGTTGCGTTCGAAACCTTACTGATTTCATCAAGGAAAACGCTAAAAGACGTCCTTCTTGGTAACGATATATGAGAAACACTTTGGAGAAGAAACCAGTTCTCGTCAAGAGACTTCCCAAAACGTTCAAAAAGGTGAGGGGGTAACAGAGGGGAGGCGGTTGGTCTGCGGGTTCGGTGCGGGTTTTTGGCGGGTTGTGGCTTCTGTTTCCGGCTTGAAAAACTCGTTTTGAAGCTCTGCTGTTTTAGAGTGGTCTGCCTGTAAAATCATGAGAGCCTGCTCAAGCTGCCCTGTATGTTGAGCATGGAAGAAGGCTTTTCGTGTGACCTTATCAAGGTCTTTGTGCAGGCCGGGGAGTTGCCTGAGGTGGCCTAAGCGGTTTTGAGCGGCTTCGAAGGTTGGCCTATAAGCAGTCTCAGTCTTGCTTTGCTCTTCTTTCCGCTGCACCATGGATTTTTGATACAGTGTCCTCAGTAAGGCGAGTGTTCTCTCTTTACTGAGCAGGGCGGACACATACTGTCTTTTCTGGTCATAATAGTTTTCCAAATCCCGTTCCCGTGCTGTAGGCACTGGCAAGGTTAGGGGCTGGGGTGGCGTTTCTCTCAGGCCAAACAGGCAAAGTAAGGTCTCAATGAGGTAACGGAGTATTTCAGCAAGACTAAGCAGGGCTTTTTCAAAAGCTTCATCGGCCTTGTGCCGTCGTCCAGTTAAACCACCTAACAAGGAAGCATAGGCCGCTTCACGTTCCTGATGTGCTAAATCAATTGTTTCTTTGGCTTTTTTGAGTTTTATCTGAAGGGGCTTTATTTCTCGTAAGATGTTTTGGAAGACTTGGTCGCGTGTTGGCACAGGGCCGTACAGCGATAAAGGGTTCTGGCGTATGATGTGTTCACATCGGGCTACCTCCTTTTTCCAGTCTCTCAGGTAATGGGCAAAACCGGGGTTAAGGTTCTGTGTCTGAGTGAGAGAGGTCACTGTTGGACGATAGCTTGGCTCTCTACGCAGAGGTATAATCATGGCCTCTGCGGGCAAGACGCGCGGCGGTCTGGCGCTCAGTGGGCTTAACCGGCGGGCACGGGCTGAAACAGGGCATACAAGGCGGGGCTCTTCTGCTGGCAGAGCTTCCTGCATGAGCAAAGCATGGAAGTCTTTCATGCGTGTTTTGGTCAGGCGGGTAAAAGAGCCAATCAGAGTGCCATCTGCTGTTTCAATGATATGGGCTCCCGGTCTGGTGGCGCTTTTATCGCCTTCACGCATCACAAGACCCTGTTCCTGTAACAGACGGCGGAAGGCAGGGAGTTTTTCGCCCGACTGTTGCCAGAGAGCGGTAATTGCTTTTTTCAAGGCCGGTAAATCCACAGCCTGTCGTTCTGTTATCCGGCGTGCCTGAGAGGTATAAGCGGCACGGGGGAGGGGAGCGCCTTCAGGTATAAGGGCTTCCACCAGTGCGGCTTCGCGATGTTTACCCTCTTTGTGCAGGGCAGTGGTAATGGCCGCATCATGACGCCCAGCCGTTAAAGGGTGTCCCAGCCTGATTTCTTCTAAGCGGGCGACTTTCTCCAAGCGCATGTAAGAGAAGCGGCTACTCAGCACATGGTTATGCTGCCATTCAGGCAGGATAAGATGACCGTGTCTGTTGCCGTCTTTCTGGTGAAGGATAAGGGTGCGAGAGGCTTTATCGGCTCCAAGTTCTTCACAGAGCCGGTCGGCAAACGCTGACAGTTCTGCATCTGTCATGGTCTGTTCAGGATTAAAGGCGATATGACGGAGGCCATAGGTCAGGCCTTCACGTTTGGCTTCCTTCACCCAGTCTTTGAGCCAATACTCACTGCCTGCAAGCACCAGAATGGCTTCGTTCTTCTCACCCCGCAAGACATGGGCGGCAAGGGCTTTATGGCCGCTGCCTGTCTTGATGCGGGTTTCCTTGACAATCATGGCCACATATTTGTGAGGGCAAGGTCAATGTATCGTCTGTCGGGAGGCGGGACGGATATGACGCAACAGCCTGTCAGTTCTCTCTTTCAAGGCGTCTATGTCGTCTAAAGTGGCGGCACAGGCCACTGCCTCGCCACTGTTGGCGGCGTGGGCCAGTTGGTTGAGGTTGTTGCCAATGCGGGCAAGGTCTCCCCGTAGGCCTCTGAGTTCAGCAAGGAGCCGGTCGCCCACTTGGCCTGCGAACTCGGCATCACGCAAGAGAGCGCGTATCCAGCCAGCGGTGGTGTGGTGTCCGGCTCGTCTGGCGACGACTTGCCATCGGTCAAGTTCGTCAGGTCTGGCCCTGACGGAAAGGCGGGACGTGCGAATTGCAGGCATGGTTTCAGTCTCCCTATTGTGGGGGGCAACGGGGGAGGCACTCCCCCTTGCCAGCTTGTCCAAGGCACCCAACGGGTAGCCATTGGACACTGCTGGCTCCTGACCAGAACCCCATGGAAACTAAGATAATCTGCTTCTATGCAAGGAACGGAAAAAGAACAAAAATCTTAACGAGCAAAAGTGGACATAAGGGCAGGAATTTAAAAACTGGGGCTTTCGCGGTCTGCTCACGACTGGCATGATTGAAAGAGGCTGTTGTTGTGGTGATGCCCTACAAATAATAGGCCTTGTGGATATGATTTAAGGCTTGTTTGATGAACCCGACTGATATTTATGACGCTCTTGATACGATTGCCAAGAAACCTTTTGAGCGTGCTGAATTTCCGTTTGAATTTGCCTTGGCCACAGATGCTGCTCAAGCAGCAGTTGCCAAGTTACGTAATGGTGCGACCAATAAATCAGACTTACCAGGCGGGGTCTTATTTAACAAAAGGTTTCACTATGCACCTGCACCGTTAGGCGAGGTGGAGGCTACTTTTGAAATTTTAAAAGTCTCTTGCAAGAACAAAAGTGCAAAGCCCGCTATTCTTTTTACGACTGACGGGCAAACCCTCTCAGCCATACACCCAGCAAGTGGTGAGACACTACACTGTGCTTTTAAGGAGTTGGGAGACCAATATGGTTTCTTTCTGCCTGCAGCAGGGAAAGAGCGTTATAAAGCTCTTGAAGAAAATCCTGTTGATATTAAGGCCACCAGTAAGCTTGCTAAATTGTATGATGCCTTATGCCGAGTAAATCCAGATTGGGGAACTGATACACGTCGCCATGAGATGAACCAACTCATGATGCGGCTTATCTTCTGCCTGTTTTCTGAGGATGTAGGTATCTTCTCAAAAAACCAGTTTTCACGGATTTTGTTTACCTATGCTGGAGATAAAGGTGAAGAAGCGCGAGAAGTTCTGATTGCTGCTTTTCGGGCTATGAACGTGCCTCAAGCACAAAGAGGTAATTTACCAGCGTGGACGCGTGAACTAGAATACGTTAACGGCGGTCTATTTGCAGGCGAGATTGATGCCCCCAAATTTGACAGCACAGCATTTAATTATTTGCGGGAGGCCTGCCAACTTGATTGGCGGGAAATTAACCCAGATATTTTTGGTTCTATGATTCAGTCTGTTGCTGACCCTGATATACGGGCTGAATTAGGAATGCATTATACGTCTGTGCCTAATATCATGAAGGTGCTTGGGCCTCTTTTTCTTAATGAATTAGATAAAAGTATTGATTCGGCACAAAATGCAAAAGAATTACGCGTCATTTTAGAGCATATGGAAAAAATCCGTGTTTTTGATCCTGCATGTGGGTCTGGGAATTTTCTGGTAGTTGCCTATCGTCAACTCCGAGATAGAGAGATGCGAGTCTTAAAGCGTCTTGAGGCGATAGAGGGGCATATTACTCTGAATATGTTTTCTATTATTCCTATTCGTAATTTTTACGGTATTGAAATTGCCGATTTTGCCGTTGAGACTGCCAAATTGGCATTATTTATCGCTGAATATCAGGCAAACTCTCTCTTCGCAGGGATCTTTGGTACCACTTTTGCTCCTCTTCCATTGAAAGAGGCTGCTCATATTACAAAAGAGAATGCGTTACGGATCGAGTGGGATAGTGTGTGCCTTCCGCCAACGAAAGAAGAAACTACTTATATAATTGGAAATCCTCCTTTTGCGGGATCAACATATCAAACAAAAAAACAAAAAGAAGATATGGCTCTTCTAATGAGTGGGGTCTTTAAGTCTTATAAAGATTTGGATTATGTAAGTTGTTGGTTTTTTCTTTCCTGTAAATATATTGAAAATTATGGAGCAAAGGCAGCTTTTGTTTCAACAAACTCTATTTGCCAAGGTCAATCAGTATCGATGTTATGGGAAAAAATTTTAGCATCGAATATAAATATACAATTTGGTTACCTGCCTTTTAAATGGTCAAATAACGCAGGAAAAGAAGCTGCTGTTTTGTGTTCTATAATATCATTGGAAATAAAAAATAATAAAAAAAAGATATTATTTGATGGAAAATTAAAAAATTTTGTTGAAAACATTAATGCATACTTGGTTCCTTCTCCCAATGTATTTGTTAAATCATCATCGTTTTCAATTTTTGGTTTACCAAAAATGTATAGAGGTAGTGCAGCAACTGATGGTGGGCATCTTATTTTGTCTGAAGAGCAAAAAGATGAGATGTTGAAACATAACCCTAAAGCACAAGATTTCATTAGAAAATTCGTTGGTTCTAAAGAAGTTGTGCGTGGAGAAATGAGATATTGCCTCTGGATTGGAGACCATCAAGTTAGCCAAGCATCAGAGATATTGGATATCAAAAAGCGTCTTACGCTAGTGGCAGAGTTTCGTGCCGCAAGTAAAAATTCCGTAACTCGGCCTGCTGCGAAAACGCCGCATAAATTTTGGTTTATTAGCGGACACGCTACTTCACATACTATCTTAGTTCCTCGTGTAACATCTGAGAGACGACCATACTTGCCTGTTGTGCGTGTCGGGGCGGATGTGATTTCCTCAGACCTTAATCAGGTGCTCTATGATGCGCCTGATTGGTGCATTGCACTTATTGCGTCGCGCATACATTTGGTATGGATCGGCACTGTATGTGGAAAGCTTAAATCAGACTTCCGCTATTCTAATACACTTGGCTGGAACACATTCCCAGTTCCAAAATTCACACCAGAACAATTAGACGCCTTGTCAAAGTCTGCTAGGACAATTCTAAAAACACGCTATAGTCATTATCCAAAAACAATAGCACAGCTTTATGACCCCAAGAAAATGCCAGATGATTTGCGGGCCGTGCATAAAGCAAATGATGACTTGCTGGAAAGCATGTACCGAGAGCAACCCTTTCATAATGATACAGAACGACTAGAGCATTTATTTAAGCTCTATGCTGCTAAAATAAAGAAAAACTCTAAACGCACGGAGAAAAAATAATGGTTCCAACGCTTACCGTTCAGTATGGCACATCTGGGGCTGGTACTAATGCGTTGGGCCAACGCCCTATGCAGGAGCGCACTTATAAAGCGCGTCAGGCACAATATCTGCTTCTTAAGGCTCCTCCCGCTGCGGGAAAAAGCCGAGCCCTTATGTTTGTGGCGTTAGATAAAATGCTCCATCAGGCACGCGCTAAAACTATCGTTTGTGTGCCAGAAACCTCTATTGGTGGCTCTTTCCGTTCAACAGACCTTACCTCTTACGGATTTGAAGCAAATTGGGATGTTGAGGATAAATGGAACCTCTGCATAACAGGTGAGGATGCCACGACACAGAAAGTTAAGGCGTTTGAAGCTTTTTTTGATTCTGATGCCAAAGTTCTCATTTGCACACATGCAACTTTCCGCTTTGGGTTTGAGATGGTTGAGGCTAATCGAGGCCTAAGTGCGTTTGATGAATGCTTTATCGCTATAGATGAATTTCATCATGTCTCTGCTTCTGACCATAACCGCCTGGGCGTTATTCTCCGTAGCCTTATGCAGCAAAATAAATGCCACTTAATGGCCATGACTGGCAGTTACTTCCGTGGTGATGCTGACCCAGTATTGCGGTTGGAAGATGAGGAGCGTTTTACCACCATTGTTTATAGTTATTATGAACAGTTAGAGAGTTATCGTTTTCTGAAGGCTCTGGGCATTAATTATGAGTTCTATAAGGGCACATATGTTAACGGCTTAGAAGGTGTGCTGGATGAGCACAAAAAGACCATCATTCATATTCCTCATCGTGGATCATCCGAGGCCTTTGATGATAAATATAATGAGGTTGGTCGTATTATTGATAAAATTGGCAAAATTACTAAACGCGATTCAGAAACAGGTTTTGATATTGTTCTGACTCATACAGGTAGAATTATTCGGGTTGCAGATCTTGTAGATGATGGGCCGGGTCGTGAGAACGTAAAAGCGGCTTTAGCGAGGGAGATTAAAGGGCCAGACGGCAAACGTAATGATGAGGCCGATAGGGCTAAGGTCGATATTATTATAGCACTTGGCATGGCGAAAGAAGGGTTTGACTGGGTGTGGTGTGAGCACGCCCTGACCATTGGCTACCGTTCCTCTTTAACTGAAATAGTGCAAATTATTGGCCGTGCCACACGAGACGCACCGGGCAAGCCCAAAGCAATCTTTACCAATCTGGTAGCAGAACCGGGGGTGGAAACCGGGGCTGTTACAAATGCGGTCAATGATATGCTTAAGGCTATCTCAGGCTCTCTTCTTATGGAGCAAGTGCTTTCTCCTAATTTCAAGTTTTATCGTCGAGAAGATGGGGATATCCGAGACCCTGTGCATGTTGACGAACAAGGTAATGTGCAGATTGGTATTAAAAACCTGATTGAGCCGCCCACAGCGCGTGCGCGTGAAATTTGTGAACAGGACATGCAAGACCTTATGGCCGCAGCCTGTCAGGAGATGGATAAGCGGGCTTTATTGCCAGATACTGCCCCAGAGGTTGTGAACCAGATGGTTCTGACTGATATTATTGAAAAGCGGTATCATAATCTTAACGAGCAAGAGACCGAAGCAGTACGCCAGCAATTGGCGGCTCATATGAATATTGTCTCTATGGCGCGGCAGGAACAGCAACAGCAGTTAGAGCATGCAAAAGCTCAACTTAATGGTAATAATGAAGAGACATTGCCGCCTCAACAAAGGGAGGATGGAGAGGAAGGTGTCTTACTCTCAGCTCCGAATACGCTGCTGGAAATGGTCAAGAAATTTATCAATGTAAAAGATCTTGATGTTGAACTGATTGATAGCGTGAATGTATTTAGGGAACGCTTTGAGGTCGCTTCAAAGTCTTTTGACTCAACACTTCTTGCTCATGTGCAATCTGCTATGGTGGCACTGCGTATTGCTATGACAGCAGATGAAGCACGTACTCTATGGCCGCGTATTAAGCTGTTTAGGGCACAAGAGGGGAGAGAGCCCAACTTGCATTCAGAAAACCTACTAGAAAAACGGATGGCGGAAGCTCAGGCGTGGCTTAAGCATGAAAAAGCTAAACGTCTCCGTGATGGTGCCATCTGATGGTCAGGCCGACATTAGAGGAGATTTACAATGAGCCTGATGAATTTGGCTTGCTTGATGTAAAGCCAGCGGCAAGACGGGCAGAGCAGGGGGACATAAAAGATTTGGCAGTGCTGAATGATGTCGGGGTGTTTTATAAAACGCACCAACGTCTTCCTAACCCAGATTCTGATAACCATGACGAGATGCGTCTTGGTGTGATTTGGAATAAGGTGCAAGAAAATCCCTCTCTTGCTTTACGGCAGGCTGATGCACAAGGGTTACTGCACATGCCTGTTTTTTTCCCGCAGCAGGATTGGCAAGATGATACCTTGCGTCTGGCTATACCAGAAAGCCTGGATGATATTTTTGCTGATGATGAATTAGACGCAGACCCTTCGCTTATTACGCTAAAGCACAGCACGCCCGCAGCAGAACGTAACCAACCGGACCACAGAGCAGAGGCCACTCCTTGCCGAGATTTTTATTTGTTTGAGGGTAAATTTCAGGCAGTCCAAGTGGCCCTAGAGAATGGCGAACGTAAAGCTTCGCCTATTCGAAAAGGAGCTGTTCTGGAACCATTGGAAGGTGACTTTTTTATTCGTAATGGTTTGTTGGCTTTAGTGGCAGAAAAGTCAGAGAAATCGATAAGAAGTGGTTCTAGGGATCATCGTTTACGCATTATTTTTTCTAATGCGACAGAGAGTGACCCCTTAATGTCTTCCTTTCGCAAGTCTTTGACTGAAGATAAGACTGCCCGCGTCATTGAACGTGTGGGGCTTGGGCCTCTCGACCCTGAGTGGGAATCTGACCAGCTATCTTTATCAGGTACTATATATGTGGCACGGTCGCTTGCAACAGACCCAGTAATTAAAGAACAAAGGGGTATCTTGCACAAAATTGGTGTTACAAGTCAGGACGTAAAGCGGCGGATTGCTGATGCTCGAAACGACCCAACCTTTTTGCTGGCTCCTGTAGAGATAGTGGCAACCTACGATTTAAAGAACCTACCACGGGCTACAGTAGAAAACTTGCTACATCGTTTTTTTGAACCGGCACGTGCAAAAGGACTTTTCGTTAAAGACCGCTTTGGGAAGGCTGTATACCCTAAGGAATGGTTCTATGTGTTGCCAGAGCATGTCAGCCAAGCTGCCAAGCTTATTCTTGACGGTCAATTGCATCTTTATCGTTATGATGCTGATAAGCAAAAAATTGTGACGATAGAGCAATGTAAATAATAAATATTTCAGATTTTAAAACGTAACGTAGAAAGTATTCCATATAATGGTATGTGTTATTTGCAATAATATTCTTACATCAAAAAATAATTCGGCAGAGCATATAATTCCCAATGCAGTCGGTGGCTTTCGAAAAGTGTATGGATTTTTGTGTGAGCCCTGCAACAACAAAACTGGTCATGAATGGGATTCTGTACTTGCTTCTCAGTTGAATGGCCTTTGTCATTTTTTTGATATTAAGCGTGAGCGTGGAGTTATTCCAGATCAAGTAATTACTACGACAGCAGGTGAGGAGTTTAAAATGCTCTCTCACGGAGATTTTGCTCTGTTGCGACCGACGTGCAACAAAAAAGAAGAAGCAGGGAGTATCAAATACCAAATAGTGGCTCGTGATAAGCGTGAAGCAAAAAGAATTTTACATGGACTTCAACAAAAGTATCCAAACCTTAAGGTCGATACGGAAATGGAAAAATTGGAAGTAGAAACTTCCTATCTTAAAGGTATGGTTCAAGTTCCTTGCCAAATTGGCGGTCTAGAAGCTGGTCGTTCAATAGTTAAATCTGCTGTTGCGCTTTTGCATGCCAGTGGGGTGTCGGTTACGGCTGGTGAAGAAGCTCTTTCGTATCTTCGAAATCCAGATGCTCCTGCATGTTTTGGTTATTATTGGACTACCGATTTACTCATTAAACGCCCCGTCGGTGTACCTCTGCATTGTGTTGCTATTTCGGGTAATGCAGAAACTGGAATGCTGCTTGGATATGTAGAATATTTCGGTTTTCTCCGTAGTGTAATTCTCTTGTCTGAGATTTATAGTGGTCCAAATATTGAAAACTGTTACGCGATTGATCCTACGACAGGAACGCAACTTGACCTGTCAGTTAATCTTCAATTTTCTAAAGCAGATATGTTGGATATCTTTGATTACAAGCATTGCGATGACGAAGCCGTTAAGCGGGCTGCGGATGCAGTCATCGGCCCCGGTATGGTTCGTAAACGGCAACGAGAGCACTCATATGCTGTAGATAAAGCCGTGCAGTACGCTTTTGAAAACTGTGGTGCCCAACCAGGTGCAGTTCTGACTGATGAGCAGGTCAGAACCGTTGCACGGCTCATGTCTGAAAAATTAATCCCCTTTTTCCTCAATCTTAATCAGCGGCGTTATTAGAAAAACCAATTCATTGATAAATATCTGCGTCTATAGCAATATGAAGCATGCGTATCGTTACCAGAGTTCCTATTTTTTAATGATGTAGTTGATTTCTGTTTACCTGCACGGCGACCTTATAGGCTTTGCCTTAAATAAAGCGTTGGATAGCTGAGAGTTTCGACCGTCTGTCTGAGATTTTCCGTTGCAATGCCGGAGAGATAGGTCGTGGCCCCTTGGCTTTTATGGCTGGATTCATGACCCAGCAGGGCATCAATCCAGAGTTCTCGGAGGTCTCCGGTTTGATTGCGCAGACGGGTGGACACCGTGTGTCGGAAACTATGGAACGTAATGGCAGCAGGAAGGCCAATCGTCGTTTTAAACTTCGAGAAATTCCGACCAAAATCTGTGCCACGGGGGCCGCTTTTGGGTGTCTTTAGTTCCGAGAAAAAGAATTTTTCGCCTTTTTTCTGGAAGTCCAGAATGCCCCATTCGAGCAAGGCACTGTGGATGGGCACATTACGAATGCCTGCCTCTGTTTTCGGTGTCCATTTGTCTTCAGTGTGAGGACGAATAAGGAAACAGGGAATGCCATCAACCTCCTGAATATCCTCATTCCGTAGATTACAGATTTCTCCCAGTCTCATGCCACTATAGGCGGCGACCATGGTAATACCTGTAAAGGTCGCCTGTGAGATGGTGCTGCATGTCCATGCTGAAGACGAAAGCAAAGCGAGTTCATCGTCTGACCATGCCCTGCGCGGATTCCGTTTGGTCAGGTCAAAATCCCAGTTGCTCCACGGGTTCTTGTCCGCAATCTCGCGACGGATAAGCTGGTTCCACAAGGCCGAAAGGCGCATGAAGTGGTTCTTCACGCTCTTGCCGCTTAATGTCGGCAGATCAAACTCCTGCGCCCGCTCGACCTCAGCGTTTAAATCCATGTCCTGCTTGCTCTTGGCGTAGGAGGAGGGGAGAGAGAAAAGCAGGTCTCGAAATTCCCCGGCAATCCGACCAGTAATCTCCTGAACGGGTTTACCGCCAAAGGCCTGAACAAACAGTGCCACCGTGCGGGCCGTCTCTTTCTTGGTGGCGTCACTCTTCTGGCTATCCGCCAGTAATGCAAGCTGAAGAGCTTCCGTCAGGCGGGGAGAAGTCGGGGCGGTCGGCGTAGGAGCAGGGGATGCTAACTGGTGAGACGGGGGCACCGCACCGGGAGCCTGAGACAGGGCTGGGCCTGTCTGAAACAGTTTGATCAGTGTGTCATGCAATCGTTCGATTTCTTCGGTTTTGCTGGCAAGACTGGCTTTGTCCTGCATTTTACCGCTTATCGCCTCAATCATCAGCCTGCTTAACTGACGACACGCCGTAGCAGACCTCCCCGATTTTGGGCAATCCGTCAGGAAAATGAGTTGAACAGGACGGAATAAATCAGAACCCCCTTATATTGACGATTATGCACGGTTTTCAGGGGTAAATCCTTGGTCCAAGGAACACCCCCCTAGAACCCTCCCGATTTTGGGGCCTCCTGCACGGTTTTCAGGGGTAAATCCTTAATCCAAGGACCCCCCCTATAGAACCCCCACGATTTTGGGGCCTCTCGTCACGAAAATTAGTTGAAACCGCCGGTTCAAGAAAGAATCCCCCCGATTTTGTGGGTTCCCGCACGATTTTCAGGGGCAAATCCTTGTTCCAAGGAACCCCCCTATAGAACCCCCCCGATTTTGGGGGTTCCCGTCACGAAAATTAGTTGAAACCGCCGGTTCAAGAAAGAACCCCCCCGATTTTAGGGGTTCACGCACGGTTTTCAGGGGTAAATCCTTAATCCAAGGAACCCCCCTATAGACCCCCCCCGATTTTAGGGGTTCACGCACGGTTTTCAGGGGTAAATCCTTGTTCCAAGGAACCCCCCTATAGACCCCCCCCGATTTTGGACCTCCTGCACGATTTTCAGGGGTAAATCCTTATTCCAAGGAACCCCCCTATAGACCCCCCCCCCGATTTTAGGGGTTCCCGCGCGATTTTCAGGGGTAAATCCTTGGTCCAAGGAAAAACCACCGAAAACACGACAAAAACCGGAGTGGAGGGCAAAACGGAATCCGCGCTTTTCCGGAAAAATTCTTAACAAAAAAGACCCCGAAAAAGCGGCAAAATCGACCAGGCCGCTCCACAACCATGATCTCAAAAACAGACCTTAAAACGCCTCTGAGAAGAATTTTCTACGGCTCCCTGATAAACATTAGAGCCTCAAATAAACGGATACAGAGACGTTTTAAGGGGTGATTAGATCATTTTTGAAGAAAGAGAACGACAGCTTTGTCAGAAGTCAGAATGAGAAAGAAAAAGACATAAATAACATTACAAAGCTGTTAAATAAGTCAAAAAGAGAGAAAGATGGCACGATACCGTGTTTTTGGTGCAGGGCACCGAAAAACACTTCGTGCTGACTGCCTTACGGCAGCCAGTTGGTCAGTAAAAAAACGAATTTAAGTTGTTGATTTAGAGTGAAATTTTCCCGCCTTCAGGCTCGTCAAGGAGAATTGGAAAGTGCTGAAATACAGCAATTATCATAAGCAAAAAATACAACGATTTTTCCACAAACATGATTATTGGCGAAAATGATAAAATTCTCGAAAAATAGCCGAGAGAAGACGTTCGCGACTTTTGCCGAGCCTGATCGGGTGTGTTGTCTGTTGTGATGTCCTGCTTTCTGAAGAAAATGGATCTTGTTTTCGTGGGAGCCTTAGCAGGTCAACGAGAAGGGACCGTGTTTGAGGCTGCAGTGCCAGCCCCCCCAGAAAAGGAAAAGTGCCGTCACGGCACGGCTTCCTTACGGGTTACTCGACTTCATGGAAATCTCATGACTATGCTTTCAACAAAAACTAGCAGTTTGTCTGACCTGTCCTCTATCTTTTATCCGACTGAAAAGGATCTCCTGCTTTATAAACAAATGGCTGTGGCCCTCGGTGCGCCGCCCAACGCGCACATGTTTCGTTTTATGGGAGCGGCGGGCCAGCATCTGATCTTTATTGGTGATTCTGGGACAGCTGAATGGTCTCGTGTTCAGCAAACAGCCGCCGGTCTCTGGCCCCATTTGCCTGTCTCTGGGCCAGTTGCTTCTGATGGGACGAAACTGGATTCTCTGCCGGAACGGATTGTCTATCAGATGCTCTGCACTCTGAAGCGCCGCAACATGCATGTTGATGTGCACGAACCCATCTGCCTTAGTGAAGGACTTTTTCGTGCCGATCTAACGTTACGGAAAGGAAATTTTTGCCGCTATATAGAAGTGGCAGGATGCTGTGGCTCTGATCGTGTCACCCGAAATGACGATGAGCGGAAATGGCTAGCTCGTCTTGATCAGCGTCTCGCCTTTTATCGCGCTCTCGACATAACACCGGTTGTAGTCTGGCTCGACATGTTTGCGCGTCCCGAGGCTCTAAAAGACCTCTGCATCGATCTTGTCGATGATGTCGCGCTCCGAGGAGCCTGATCATGACAATAGTAAAAGAAGAGATGACTATCCTGCCGCGCTGGCGCGAGGGCACAATCCGGCTCCTCGATATTGCGCCCAAAGGTCCCGGACAGCCCCAGCTTGCAGAGGGGTTGCCCATATCGCTTGCGTATTGCGATCTGGTGATGCGACCGGATCAGACCTTCGCCGATGTGAATGGGGGAGTTTTCCAAGGCGTGCTTCAGAAGGTTCCTGGCGAGCGCGGCGGGAGTGACTTCGTCGTGGAGGACCGCCTCTTCAACGCTGTGTTTCCACATAATCAGAAACTCCCCCTGTGTCTCGCCGGTTATAATGTTCCGTTCCTGCATCGACTTCTCGGCGGGCCTTGGGGAGAACAACCGCATCAACTGTGTCTCCACAGGCTCGCGCGGATCTATGACCTTGGCAAAAGCAGCGACTATTCTCTTGCCGAAGTCGTCGAGTATCTTCAGCCCAGCTTCGAAATTCCCTGGTTTGAATGTGAAGCCTTCACCCGTCTGATGCAGTCGCGTGTTGTTTTGCGCCACCTTCTAGCCGAGAGTCGGCTGAATATGCTGGCAGCGCTTTCTGTTGCCCGCACACTACCGCCCCCAATGTCAGAACCATTCGGGAAAGCTCAGGGGTGGCAGGCTATGGAAGACCGCGTCTACCGTGACTTCGAGTAACGTATAAGAGAAGACGGATGGAAAAGGGGCTGCTTTGTGCAGTCCCTTTTTTCTCTGGGTAATCTGCGGCTGCCGTTTGATTGGTTTCCGTAGGTCAGTTGTCCTGATCGAGAACCAGCGTTTCCCTTAATCTTCTTGAGAAGCTTTCGAAGGGTTGTCGCCCTTCTCCCCAAAAAAGGAAGAGGTCATCGCGCGTTGGTGTCATCGGGGTTCCCCTGAGACTGCGCGTGAGGTTTTTCTTCTTCATTTGAGGATAACGACTTTTCAGAAAGAAAATTATCCATGTCAAATCAATTCTGTGCGACCTCGACGCCCGTTCAGGATGTCTATGAAGTCATGCTGATCATGCGTGCAGCACTTATTGCCGGCCTGAAAGAAGTGCGTGATGGCTCAACAGATACTCTGGATGGCCTCATCTTGCTGTCCTCGGATCTGACCGAGAAGCTTGAACGCGCGTGTGAAGCGCTGGAAGCCTCTGTAAACCAGAGCTGATCGGTCGACTGCTGCCTGTTCGCAGGCAGCAGTTTTTCCAGATGGAAAAGTGCTTCGAAACAATAATTTTGTTTTTGAAAGATTTGGTTTTTAGCAAGAGTTTCTTGATAAAAGAAGGCTGGTGCGCGTGCGTCCGCTGATCCTGTAAATTGCACTGGCAATCAATAAATGTTCGAGGGCTTGCTGTGCCTCTCGGCGAACGGGACGTTCCAGAATCAGGTGTCGCGGATAAAGCATCGGAGAGACATCTCTAAAATAGGTGTCCAGCACAGCATGTTCCATTCCTTCAATATCAAGCTTCATCAGAGTGATGGTTCTCAGACCGGCGTCCTGGACAATATCTTTGAGGGGACGAATGGGGATGGCGATCGCCTGCTGTCCTGCCCGTGTTTTTTTTGAAGGGAGGAGGGAGATCTGGCCGCTGCCAACGTCATGGTGGCGGGGCCTTAGTTGTCCATTTCCCGATGTCGCGCCCGCCGCGCAGGAAACGCACCAGATCGGAAGGGGCTCATTCAGGGCGAGTGTTTCCCGAAACCGATCCATCAGAACCGGATTAGCTTCAACCGCCAGAATTTTACGTGTGTGACAGCGAGCCGCGTACAGGGAGAAAAACCCCATATTTGCGCCAATATCCACGAAACTGGCGTCCGGGGAGAGAATGCTGCGCAGCCAGCGTAGTTCACGTCTCTTATAAAGTGCACCACAGATGGCCCCATAGGCATCCGTCTGGTTATCGCGCGGATAAAATCTGACGCGATAGCCAAACAAGGTGCCATCCACGATCTGGGGGCCCTGCTGGAACCATGAGACTGCTACACGCCGTAAGCGTCCTCGTCCGAGTGGGCGTTCATGCATCAGCATGCGGGCAAGGTGCTGGCGGCGTGTCATGGGATAGCTGCCGAACGAGGCAAGTGCGGCCTGACCCGGCCTGATTTCTGTCAGCGGGGGAAGGGCAGGGGAGAACAGCACAGAGGACTCCTGAGATCGCCACCAGAAAACAGGCGGTATTTCTCAGGAACAAATACTGCGAAGAAACCCATACAGCAAGCGAAAAAATGACTATAATCTACGAAAAATCATTTATGGCGCATCGCGGGGCTGCTTAACGCTTGGGAAGGCCTCCAGTCCAGAGCACTTCCCCGACAATCTTCAGGTCGGATGCTTCGTCCTGTGTCAGATCCTGAGGCGGGTAGCGGTCATTGTCAGCGATGACGCGTAGACCGCCATCCAGTCGGCGTTCAAGCCGCCGGATCAGGATACTGTCGTCCACAGCAAGAGCGAACAGGCCACTACCATGAATTTGCTGATTGGCTGTATCGAGGATCACGAGATCGTTCTCGACTAGCGTGGGGAGCATGGCATCCCCAATGACGCTCACGAGCCGTAAGGCTGTGCCATCCTGCCGGAACGTTCTGGTCAGCCAGCTTTTGCTGATACGCAGCCCGTCTTCGCGACTGTCCAGCCAGGGGATAACGGCCTGATGGCCGCCCCTGCTGGGTGTTTCCTCCTGTGTCTGGGGAGGGGGTGGTTCTTCTCCGACGCCATAAGCCAGCCAGTCGAGAGACACACCGCAGACCCGTGCCAGAGAGGCGATGGAAGAGAACTTCATTTCTCCGCCATTCATATAGTCGCGCAGGGTTGTGTAGGGCACGCCGGCGGCTTTGGCTGCGCGTGTAATACCGATGGCCTGAGCCGCCTGACGGAGCCGCTCTCCCCGTTCACGCATGAGGGTCAGTTGATCATCCATGAGCGGGCGCTTTCGATTGCGGCGTGACATCAGGCCTCCAGAAGAACAAGGAGGCTTGAAATATGCAGAAAACCGCTTGTATGTATAGTCGGAACATCGTATGTATTGAGAAAGGTTAATGTGCGGGGCGTCGTTGTTTGCCTCTCGAACTTCGCATGAAACCCTCGTCTTGTCGAAGGGATTATGATGTCTGCGTCTCAGGAAAACACCTCGGATCCTCGTCTCGAAGAGTTACATGCCGGCCTGCACGACGTGTTCAGGCTGGTCGAACTGGAGCACGGATTGCTCAGAAGCCGGCTGGATGATCTGCGCGGCGATAGTGATGGAGCCCGCCTGCTCGAAGGACTGATCGTTCTGGGCTCTGTCCTGCAACAGCGGCTCTCGCATCTGCTGGGCCTGTGTCGTGATATCGGGCGGCTTTAAGTGAACAAACAGGACGGGAGGGGTAGATGCTGACACTCTTGGGTGGGCTCGCCGTGATTGCGGTCATCGGACTGGGTGCGGTCTTTCTGGCAACGGACATCATGATACCAGTGGGGATCATGCTGATTGTCGCCGGTCTTGTGCATGAGGTGTTTCATGGGTGAGCACGATGCATCTGGCGCGCAGTCTTCCAGTCGGCTGGAGCAGCGTCGGGCCGAGTATGAAGCGGAATTCGGGGAAATTGAAGCCAAGCACAGGGAGGAATACCAGATCGCACGACACGGCAGTGTGATGGGGCAGGTTCTGTGTGGTGTTGCGATTGGACTTTGGTGGCACCCCTTCATTGCCTTTGCTGCAGGGATCGGCCTGTGGGGGAGCGTTAAAGAAGTGCGCAAGAAATGCGACACCGATGCGCAGAGGCGTCAGCTTTACGGTGTGGAGTAACGAGAGGGTAGGGGACCTCTCATCCAGCCTATCAATGAGACGCTATTTCTAAAATATGATTACAGGAAAATAGAAAATGACAAGAAAAATGACAGCTCTGTCTTTCATGCTCTGTGCGGCCAGTGGTCTGGTGTCGACAGCACATGCACAGGATGCGGGAACGGCGTTTCACGAGTTAAAAAGCTATCTGGGCAGTGACCTGCCGGTTGCAACGGCAAAAGATGATGCGGTATTGCGGCATGTTCCTGATCTGGAAAAAACCGCACACGGATATAAAAATGCCTGTGGGAACCGGAACAGGATCGGCGTTCTGCATCTTGATCTTGGTGGTGTTCTGCAGGGTGCGACCGTGACCTATGATCCGGATTCATGCTGGGGGCAGACAGGGGGGGAACTCACTGTTCTTGATCGGAACAATCGGGTTGTCTGGCACAATGGTGCTGTCGATATAACCGTTCTGTCCACTACGCAGGATGGCGTGCACGATCTGTCCTTCGGGCAACCAGGCAGCACACAGCCTGTCTGGAGATGGGATGGTCCGACACATCAGTATAAATTCCTGAAAACATTCCAGGGCTAAACGGTTTTCCAGTAGGAAAGCTATGCTGTGAGGACATCCAGCCCCTCGTTGCGGCCGATGTCCTCATAGTTATCACCAGTTAAAAAATGGATTTATCCCCGATGCCTGATGTCTCGGTGCGTCCTGCTGTGACGTGTCCAGTGTGTCATGCTGTGTGTTACCCACAGCTTGAGAAGAATGGGTACAGGATTGTGCGCTGTTCAAACTGCGCGTTCCTGTTTGTTGATCCCATGCCGACTGAGGCAGTTATCGCCGCCTATTATGCGACAACCTACCGGGGCGCGTGTGCGGATTTCTATCCCAAGGATCGCTCCCGCCGGTGGCGCGCATTCTGGCGGAGCCTGCGGTTTATTCCATACGTGTATCATCGTGACATAGTAGATCTGGGGTGTGGCGGTGGACACATGCTGGCGGCTCTGTGTCGTTTTGCGCGAAGTGGCACGGGCGTTGACCTGAGCGAGAACAGCATTGCCTTTGCCCGGCGCAGTTTTCCAGAGCAGAGGTTTTTTGCCGAGGATATTGAAGCCTTTGCAAAGCGGGAACAGTGCTTTGATTTTGTGTTTTCGTCAGAATTGCTTGAACACCTGAGAAGTCCTGTGGTTTTCATGGAAACCCTTCGGGCCATCACACGGCCAAATGCAGTTGTCTATCTCTCTGCACCGGATGCAGGCCACCGGGCCACACCGCAGGATCTGGCAACATGGTCCGATATCTGTCCGCCGGAGCATCTGCAATGGTTTAATGAAACCAACCTGACCATGCTCTTTAAGCAGTACGGCTTTATACCTCTGCGACGGCACAGAACAACGCAGCCTGCGCATTCCGTTTTTTTCAGGCGTGTTGGATGAGCGAGGGGCTTTTGCTCCTCAGCTTCATGGTGTGAGTGATTTCGACATCCACTTAAAGTCCTGACAGATTTCTGACTCCTTTGGTAAGGAGAAGCACTACGTTATCTTCCTTCTGGATCGTACTGTGCTGCCAGCATCTGTCTGCCAGGCACTATGTGTCGGCTGGCGTCGAATAGAGCCACCATATTCTTGGGAATGGCTGCAATGGGGGGATTGTGTTGAAAAAGTCGCGTTGGAGCTTCCACTCAACATTTAGGTTCGATATCATAACATATAGAGCGCTGTAATCATGGGGAATTTTCATTCCTAATTGCAGACAAAATCCTGAGCGGACACCTCAACCTGACTTTTTCAACACAATCGGGGGTAAGCAGAATGTCGGCAGTTGGACGGTAGACTGGAAAAGCGGTCATTCGTGCAATCGACTGTCACGACACAAATGGGCGTCTCCTGAAGGTCAACTTGATCAACCGACTTCGTCGGGCGAGAGCTGTCCGTCTCATGAGACCCCGCATATATGCAGTCGTCATGCCAGCGATAGGTGCATGGTCAGTGCCTGAGGGACGGAGCAGAAACTGCGGCCAGCGCGAGGCTGAAGCGTTACCTCTTTTTGGAGGGAATTGCTTCAGACCGCTTCTGTTCTATCACTTTACCTTCGTAAAGGCATCGCGTAGGAAATGAGCCGCTTGGGCGACTGCGGCGGTGGCCGCCGGCGTCTTGCGGTCGTCTCCGCCCTCGTTGCGGAGCGGCATGGACCCAGGCCCGTAGCCCAGCTCCTGTTCTATCCGGTGACCGATGCCGCAATGAATGACGGATCCTATCGCGAGTTCGCCAGTGGCCCCTGGCTGACAGCGAAAGCTATGGATTATTTCTGGAACCAGTATCTGCCTGCCGGCACGGATCGCGCCCAGCCGCATGTCTCGCCGCTGAACACGCCGGACTCCATCCTGCACGGGCAGGCGCCAGCGCTGGTCATTACAGATGAAAACGATGTCCTGCGTGACGAGGGCGAGGCCTACGCCCGACGCCTGGTCGAAGCTGGCGTGCCGGTCATAACGACCCGCTATAACGCGACGATCCACGATTTCGTTATGCTCAATGCGCTTGCCAAGAGGATCATGATATGGTTTGGCTGCGCCAATCTGGAGCATGTGCAGGATGACCTGCGCATCCTTGGGGTCATTCTTGTCCCAGCCGTTGTGCAGCGCCTCTCGCGTGCGGGCCAGAGCGACCGAAGAAATCAGGCGTGCATCAAACCCGGCCTGCACGAGGCGCCAGGCCAGCGGACGATGATAATGTCCGGTCGGTTCGAAGCCAACAATGACCGGCCGCGGTGCCAGGGCCTGCAGTTCTGCAATGAAACGGTCATGTTCTGTGCGCGTGTTGGCCACAGTCAGGCGTCGACGCCGTCGATTACCGGGCACCTCAATCAAGACTTCATTGCGTGATTTGGCAACATCGATAGCGACGAGAACAGCTGTTGTCGGTGTAGGGTTGGGTCTGGTCACGGCCGGTTATCTCCCCTGTGTGGCTGGACACCATCATTGTGGAGACATATCACCCGGTCGTGGCCACCTATCTGGCCTTAAGGCCAGATAGGTGAACTCTGCAAAAGAGCTTCCCGATGTGCTACGGCATCCAGTTCGCTGATCAGCCCCGTAACCGCAATACGGCCTGGTCTCGCCCCATGCGCTTCGACATGATCTGCGAAGCTCACGGGATCGAACATCGTCTGACGAAACCCAATCATCCCTGGACGAACGGTCAGGTTGAGCGGATGAACCGGACAATCAAGGAAGCAACCGTCAAACGCTTCCATTACGACAGTCATGAGCAGTTGAGGACACACCTCAATGACTTCATGGCAGTCTATAATTTCGGGCGAAGGCTCAAGACCCTGAACGGCCTCACCCCTTACGAATACGTCTGCAAAATCTGGACTTCAGAGCCAGAAAAATTCATCATCAATCCAACCAATCAAAACACGGGACTAAACAGGTAGCTCTGAGCAAGCTTTCGGGGTTGGCTCGGTTATCCGACCCGACGCAATGCGATGGGATGACCGGCCTTGGGGCCGGATACTGCTTCGATAGAGCGCTCCCGCTTTAAATATTGGAGGCAACTGACCCGCAAGAAAGATGCCACGTTCGGGAGTTCGCCACGAAGTTCAGTGACTTCGTCTGAAAGCTTCGTGATGAGCTGATTAACAGTTAGGTCATCAGCCGCTGCAATTTCCGTCAGGATTTCCCAAAACATATTTTCTAGCCGAATAGTGGTGACGGCCCCGTGTATCCGAAGCGATCGTGTGCGGTTCTCATAGTGAATCGGATCGGCGCGGATATAGAGTTCACACATTTCGGTTCTCCCATCGTGACAATTTTCTAGACTTCGATCCGTGTTCCCAAAACCGACAGGAATTGGCTGATCCATGCCGGATGTGCCGGCCAGGCTGGCGCCGTCACGAGGTTGCCGTCTGTTACGGCGTCGTCCATTGCGACTGTTTGATAATCGGCACCGGCAAGAATCATTTCGGCGCGACAAGCGGGGTAGGCGGAAATTTTGCGGCCTGCAACAACATTTGCCGCGGCAAGAAGCTGCGGGCCGTGGCATACTGCGGCGATCGGTTTATCTGCAGCGACGAAGGCGCGAATGAGTTCCAGAACGGTTTCGTCCGTGCCGAGCTGCTCCGGAGCCCGACCGCCCGGGATAACAAGCGCATCGTAATCTCCTGCCTTGGCTCCGGCGTAGGTGGAATTGAGCGTGAAATTATGGCCACGTTTTTCGGTGTAGGTCTGATGGCCTTCAAAATCATGGATGGCTGTGACCACGTGTTCCCCCGCTCTCTTTCCGGGTGAAACCACGTCAACCTTGTGCCCCACCATGAGCAGCATCTGGAACGGAACCATGAGCTCGTAATCCTCGACAAAGTCGCCTGCGAGCATGAGAATTTGTTTACTAGCCACTGCATTATCCTAACGATCGAATTTACGATGCAGTTCTCTATTTACGGCATTTACAATACGTCTAGGTAATAGGTGGTGACGACATTTTATGTCCCGCCGTGATTTCTCGATCCCGATATCAAGTGGACGGTTCGAAAAACCTCTTGGTTTTGAGGCCCTCTCTGTGATTCCATTTTTCCGGTTTTCATTGGAGGAGTGGCGACATGAAACAGCCCGGTTTCTTTGATGTTGAAGAGCGACTTGCCCGGCTGAGCGGGCTTGGTGATCAGCTCGCAGCCTTTTCCCGGACTGTGAATTTCGAAGCATTTCGTCCTGATCTGGATAAAGCGCTGGCCTGTTGATTTTCACCGAGAACTGACCCGGAAGCCGGGATATCCCGTGGCGCTGAAGGCAGCGATGCAGAGCCGAGCGTGTCAGATGAGGGGTGCTGGCCTGCAGGGCATAAAGACAGTCATCCAGCGGCAGCAACGTATGCCGGCGAAACGCCACGATCATCGCTTCGTCCGTCTCGGACAGAACCGTGGATCGCGGCTCTTTGGGACCTGTCTTCTGATCCTCAACCGTTTGACGCTTCCGCCATTTTGCAACTGTTTTCGGGTTGATCCCGAACTCCTTGCTCAGCGTCGCGAGCGAAGCCTGCGATCGCTGTATTGCTGCTCGCACGGCGTGCGTGGTCGTGGCGCTCCCATGACGTATCTGTCCCATAAGGCTTCCTTCCACTCCCGTGAAAATAATACCCCATCAAAACACGGGACTAAACAACTAAGCTGTCATTTGTGTCCGATGCTGGAAGCTGATCAGCCACGCGCAACACATGTCAATCAGGCTGGCCTTCAGCGCCGTAATTTGTTCCATGCCCAGCTCGCGCTCAAAGGCGTTGCGCACTGCTCCATAGATCACGGTGGTCAGGGTCAGGTTGATCTCTGTGGCATCCTGCGGCGGCAGGTCCGAGGCCTGGCGAAACATGCTCATCGTTGCGGCACCGACCCGCGTGGCGAAGTCCTGCATCAACACATTGTTGTCGAGCGCTGCTACCGAACGATAGAGTGCTTGCGTCAGATCAGCACGCTCGGTTTTGGCTGTCCAATAGGTCTCGATCAGCGCAGAGACCATCTCTGCCGCGGGTTGCCCCGCCATGCGAGCACAGGTTGCTTCGACACGCTCTGCCAAGGCGTTCAAGTAACGCGCGTTCAGCGCGATGATCAGCGCCTGTTTGTTCGGGAAATACTGATACATCGTCCCGACCGATACGCCCGCCCGCTCAGACACCCGGGTGGTTGTCAGGCGCGTCATACCTTCTGACAGCAAAACCTGAATGGTTGCCTCAAAAATCGCGTCTACCGTGACGCGCGAGCGGCTTTGTACCGGTGTTTTTCGAGGCTTAGCCCCTTGCGAAGCATGGGCCGTCATATGCGAATCCAAAATATGAGCTTTTCTTCATATACTCCGATCAGAGATATGAAAGGAATACAGAAATGGCAGAGAACCGCATCGCCCTCGTGACCGGCGGTAACAAGGGCATCGGACTGGAGATCGTCCGCAAGTTGGCTCAAGCCGGTGTCCATGTGCTGCTCGGCAGCCGCGACAAGTCGCGCGGAGACGAGGCTACCGCCGCCCTGGCCAGGGATGGTCTCACAGTGAAGGCGGTTTCGTTGGACCTTGATCAACCGGCGACCATCTCGGCCACGGCGGATGCCATCGCTGCCGAGCATGGTCGTCTGGACATTCTGGTAAACAACGCCGGAATCTTTGATTTCGCGGATTCAACGCCCAGCAAGGCTTCAATTGATGCTGTGCGGCGGTCGATGGAGGTCAACTTCATCGGGGCGCTGGCCGTGACGCAAGCGATGCTCCCTCTGCTACGCGCCGCACCAGAAGGCCGCATCGTCAACCTGTCGAGCACGCTCGGGTCTCTGAGCATGAACGCCGATCCGGCCTCGGCCTACTATTCGCAGCAATTCATCGGTTACAACGCATCGAAAGCGGCCCTGAACATGTTGACGATCCAACTGCACGAGGAGCTGCGGGGCACGAATATCAAGGTAAATTCGATCTGCCCCGGTTTCGTGAAAACCGATCTTACAGGCTATGGCACAATATCGCCTGAAGAGGGGGCGCGGCTTCCTACAGAATATGCGCTGAACGCCACAGGCAGTGGTGGCTTCTTTGAGCAGGACGGCAAATTGCCTTGGTGATGGGCGAACGGGACGAGGCGGAATGACCGCTCTGTCCCGCCTAGCTGACGCTAATCCGTTCTTGCAGAGCCTGCGCCAAATCGCGAGAGGTGTGAAACACCGCTAGGGGGTGAGCAGAATGTCGGCTGTTGGGCGGTAGGACTGGAAAAGCGGTCATTCGTGCAATCGACTGTCACGACACAAATGGGCGTCTCCTGAAGATCAACCTGATAACCGACTTCGTTGGGCGAGAGCTGCCCGTCCCATGAGACGCCGCATATATGCACTCGTCATGCCAGCGATAGGTTCATGGTCAGTGCCTGAGGGACGGAGCAGAAACTGCGGCCAGCGCGAGGCTGAAGCACTCCCTCTTTTTGGAGGAAATTGCTTCAGACCGCTTCTGTTCTCTCACTTTACCTTCGTAAAGGCATCGCGTAGGAAATGAGCCGCTTGGGCGACTGCGGCGGTGGCCGCCGGCGTCTTGGCAAGCGCATTGAGCATAACGAAATCGTGGATCGTCGCGTTATAGCGGGTCGTTATGACCGGCACGCCAGCTTCGACCAGGCGTCGGGCGTAGGCCTCGCCCTCGTCACGCAGGACATCGTTTTCATCTGTAATGACCAGCGCTGGCGCCTGCCCGTGCAGGATGGAGTCCGGCGTGTTCAGCGGCGAGACATGCGGCTGGGCGCGATCCGTGCCGGCAGGCAGATACTGGTTCCAGAAATAATCCATGGCTTTCGCTGTCAGCCAGGGGCCACTGGCGAACTCGCGATAGGATCCGTCATTCATTGCGGCATCGGTCACCGGATAGAACAGGAGCTGGGCTACGGGCCTGGGTCCATGCCGCTCCGCAACGAGGGCGGAGACGACCGCAACCATATTACCGCCGACGCTGTCTCCGGCGATGGCAATGCGGGATGGATCGATCCCGAATTCGACCGGATGACGAGCGACATACTCCAGAACCGCATAATCCTGCTCGATCGCAGTTGGATAACGCGCCTCGGGCGAGCGTTCGTAATCGACGAAGATCACCACCGCACCGCTGCCCGCCGCTAGATCGCGCACGAGGCGGTCATGGCTGGCCGGGCCGCCCATCACCCAACCGGCACCATGATAATAGACGATGGCCGGCGCATGGTTCGGGGCGTCGAACGGGCGATAGATCCGGATGCGTGTGCTGCCGGTCGGGCCAACGGGGAGCACGCGGTCGGTGATCCGGGCAGCGGGAGCGGTGACCTTCACCGATGCCTGCGCGCCGTCCAGCAGCGCACGGGCATCGTGCGGGGACAGCGAGGGGATGGCCGGGACATGGGCGGTGGCGAGGTCGTTGAGGAAATGCTGGGTCGTGGGCTCCAGCACGGGAGCGGCGAGCGCGGGCGCGGCGGCAATAGCGGTAGCCAAGGCGATGACTGTGGAGAGGCGCTTCATGATGGAAAACTCCGTATCGATCAGGCTGCGATCGGCCTGTGAGGCATTACATATCGCGCACGATATTATCGCTCAACATGGTAAATTGCATGGCTCCCATGCATTAACATCGCCCAAGATTTGATATTACGCGATATAATGGCCCTACTTATGGAGGACGATATGAACGAAGACCCATCCACACCTGATCTGTCGAATTTCGTGTGCTTCTCGCTGTATGCCGCGAGCCACGCCTTCAATCGGCTGTACCAACCGCTGCTCGAGCCGCTCGGTCTCACCTATCCGCAATATCTAGTAATGACCGTCCTGTGGAGCAGTGACGGCAGACTTGTCGGCGAAATCGGATCACAACTCGATCTGGTTAGCTCCACCCTGACCCCGTTGCTCAAGCGGCTGGAGGGCGCTGGCCTTGTGGAGCGCACCCGCGACCAGAAGGACGAACGACAGGTGCGCGTTCATCTGACCGAGGCCGGTCGGGCCCTGCGCGTTCAGGCCGAGACGATTCCGGCTTGTGTGTTAACGGCGACCGGGCTGTCGATCACCGAACTGCGGGACTTGCGTAATCGGGTCGACCGGCTGCGCCAAGCCGTCAGCTCTCCGCGTGCTCCGGGCTGCAATTCCGACGATCATTGAGCCTGTCACCCATTGATAACCTTTTCCAGGGAGACTGGTCTTGAGTTCCCCCTATGCCCTACAGAGACAAACGGGGTGATCGCACTTGGCTGCTGGCACATACCGCGCATTTTAGGCTGGATGCTCGTGTGTTGGTCGTGATCGGCGACAGCCTATTCTCGCAGGCCATGAACACGTCGGCTTCAGAGAAGCAAAGGCCGACGCTCTGGCGTCCGACATGAAGGCGACAGCAATCTGTCCGTTTAGCGCGTGAAAAGCAGACAGGCTGCTTCAGACCTTTTACGTCGTGATAGCAATGTGAGTCCAAATCTCGATGGAGGTTTGGACTCACATTGCCGACGCCGAGCAGTGAGAAGATGAAGGGTCTGCAATCTTTGTTACCGTAGTCCAGCGGTTTGCATCGTGTAAGTCCTCATGAATACCGGCCGATCACAAGGCTCTTGATGGTGTCCTGCCGTGGGCCATCGATCCTGCAGCGGCCACCCGTCTGTGGGGGCTCAGCGAGGCACTGATCGGCATACAGGCTTGATGCGTCGGGCCTTCGCCCACTTGAAATGAAGCGTGTACCGACGTGCCTGAGATCATGATCCCCATTGGGTGGAAGTCTCAGGCACGTCGGAACACTGATTCTATGACTATTACCTGTGTCGCGGATCATCCTTTGGATCGACATAGGTCATGCCGAAAGGACCAACACCGGAAACCTGCAAGATAGCCCCGCTGTCCCCAGCCTTCAGGGCGTGACCCATATTCACCGGAAGGTGCACGAAACCGCCCGCTTCCATATGAAGTCCTTCTGACGGATTCATTTTCGGGCCGGTGTAATGATCGAGATTACCGGATATAATCGTGAGCATTTCGTCAAGATTATGCGTGTGCGGTGCAATAACGCTGTGGGGCGGCATCATGACCCGGATGGTGAACGGTTCGTGTTTTGCCAGATCGCCATAAAGATAGGCAATTTTCATTCCCTGCGGAAAAATGGCCGGTGCGGGCTGCCACTGAACATCCTCGGGGGTGGAAATGACCTTTGCCCCGCCATGACTATGGCTCTGTGCAAAGCTTGCCGATCCTGTCGAGATCAGTGAAATGGCGGTCGCGATAATGAGCGTGCGTCTGTTCATTGTTTCCTCTTTTCTTCAGAATTTATAGGCAACATTGCGCCTGTTTCCCGCATAGGGATACTTTTGTGAAGCTGCCTTCAAAAGCAATCCCTTGCGGACTCCTCTCTCTGAAACGTGCAGGGCAATGCAGATACTTCCTTTGCTTTTCGACAGGGTTGCGGGTCTCCGATGAGCATCAGCCTGACACTGGCGAGATTGTTTCCTTCTCGCATTTCCCTCTCTGAAGAAACCGGAAAGCAGGCAGCGGGCCGCCTGCCGCCGCTGCCAGGACGGCTCCGAAGAAGACAAGCGTCAAACCGGTCAGGAACAGTCCCGTGAGGTGGTTTCCAAGGAAAAGAAAGGACGTCACGATACCGATCAGAGGGACGCCCAATGTAAAATTGGACATCGCGAACACTGATATTCTTCGTCCATATTCAGCCGAAATGACAAAGCACACTGATGTTGCCACCGGGCCGATAAAGAAGAGCATGCCCAGCAGGTGCCAGTCTGTAGCACCCCATCGAGGCGCACCTTCCACGGTCCAGGCGAGAGCCGTCAGAAAAATGGTCGCCAGAAGCATCTGCCACGGTGCGAGAGCCAAGGGAGACGTGTGCCAGCGATGATGGCGGATATGAAAGATCGTAACGGCCCAGGCAACCGCGCCGATTAGCAGAAAGATGCTGCCCATGAGCGTTCCCGGTGCGTGCCAGTCCATTTCCAGGGGGGAGCAGATCAGCGCTGTCCCCGACAAACCCACAAATAATGCCAGAAGCTGCACACGGGTCGGCGTCTGTCGAAGCGCAAGCCACGATACCAGAACGCCCCATAATGGGGTCGTGTAGGCCAGCAAGACCGCGTGACTGGTGTCGGTTCTGGTCATTGCAATCATGCCCAGCCCCGTAAAGGCCATCATCTGCAACATGCCCATCGAGGCCACGATCGACCAGTCGCCCACAGGTGGACGGCAAAGCTGGCCTTTCCACCAGACGAAGCCGAACAGACAGATGGCGGCGCTTCCAAAGCGGATTGCGGCCAGCCACAGGGGCGACACCGTTGCAAGCGCCAGTTTTGTCACGGGCCAGCTCGCGCCCCAGAGCAGAACCATAACGCCCAGCCAGACAAATGTTGCCACGCCGACAGCGGCAGGCTGATGAGTTCTTGATGGCCGGTCCGATTTTGAATTCATGGCGCTATCTCATGATAGAAATGGTAAAGCGCATTGTATTGATTTCGGTGGGAAAATCCGTTCCAAGTTACCTGATATTTGCTCTCATTAGGTATAGAATACCCTATTTCACCGCTTTAGAGAAAAATTATTCCTATGCAGTCCGTGAGTTTCGATGCCGCGAGCCTCAAGATTCTTGAGGCCCTTCAGGACAATGCAGAGATCAGTAATGCCGACCTCGCTGAAAGTGTTGGCCTGTCTCCGTCGCCATGCTGGCGTCGGGTTGCGGAGATGAAAGCGCAGGGCGTGTTCAAGCGAACCGTGCTGCTGGTCGATCCGCTCAAACTCGGTCTCGCCATGAATGTTTTTGTCCATGTCTCTCTGCAACAACAGGACAAACAGTCACTGGAAGTCTTTATTTCGGCGGTTCAGGCGCGGCCGGAAGTGATGGAATGTTATCTCATGACGGGAGAAGCCGATTTTCTTCTTCGCGTCGTCATTGAAGATCTTCCTCGCTATCAGGAATTCATGCTGGAGGTTCTTACGCAGATCCCCGGTATATCAAGCATCAGATCAAGTTTCGCGTTGAATCAGGTTAAATATACGACTGCGCTGCCTGTGAAGCATCTGGAACGATAAAAAGAAAAGGCCAGATAAAACCCCCTGATAATGGCTTATCAGGGGAAGATCGCGGTTCGTTTGACGTATTGTGATCGGGATAGGTCTTCAGGTGACCTTCGTGTCTCCGACGCAATTCGTACAAGACGCGCCGTGCGACTCTGCACGGTGCGTCTTGTCTTGTTTGTGTTCAGCCGTTGCGGAAGGTGTAGCTGTACCCGTTGATCGCTGGCGCACCGCCAAGATGGGCGTAAAGAACATTCGAGCCCTTGGGAAAGAAGCCTTTCTTCACGAGGTCGATCAGACCCTGAATGGATTTGCCCTCGTACACGGGATCCGTAATCATCGCTTCGGTCCGCGCGGCAATGCGCATGGCCTCGACGGTTTCTTTTGAAGGCACGCCGTATGCGGGGTAGGCATAATCTTCCATCAAGATGATGTCGTCGCCGGCAATGGCAGGGCCATCGACCAGAGCCGAGGTCTTTTGCGCAATATCGAGCACCTGCGCCTTGACCGGTTTGGGGGTGAATGAACCGTCGATGCCGATGACTTGGCGCGCCCGGCCATCGTCGGCAAACCCGACGACCATGCCAGCATGTGTCGAACCGGTAACCGTGCAGACGACGATGAAGTCGAACTTCATGCCCATTTCCGCTTCCTGGGCGCGCACTTCTTCGGCAAACCCGACATATCCAAGACCGCCGTATTTATGGACGGATGCTCCAGCCGGGATCGCGTAAGGCTTGCCGCCCTTCGCCTTGACCTATTCCATCGCGTTCAGCCAGCTATCGCGGATGCCCACGTCGAACCCTTCATCGACAAGCTGGGAATTGGCACCCATCAGCCGTGTCATGAGAATGTTGCCGACGCGGTCATAGACGGCGTCATCGTGCGGCACCCAGCTTTCCTGGATCACATGACATTTCATGCCGATCTTTGCTGCCACAGCCGCTACCAGCCGGGTATGGTTAGACTGTACGCCACCAATGGAGACTAGCGTATCGGCACCCGAGGCGAGCGCGTCGGGCACGATATATTCGAGCTTGCGCAGCTTGTTGCCACCCATCGCCAGACCCGAATTACAGTCTTCGCGCTTGGCGTAGATGTTCACATCACCACCAAGAAAATCCGACAGGCGCGACAGGTGCTCGATCGGTGTCGGGCCAAAAGTCAGGGGATAGCGTTCGTAACGGTCGAGCTTCAGCATGGGCGGGCTCCGTAATGAAAAGGGCGGTCCCGCTGACTGGACGGCCCCTGAGGTGACGTCCGCACTATCCCATATTCCTCATGAAAGGTGCTTCCTTATTGGATGTCGAAAATACTGTGTCCTTTCTCTATTTTCATTAACATTGTATGTTACACGTCACCGTACATAACCAATCTGGAAGATTCTTCCATGTCAGAAAACCTAGATCGAATCGACGTATCCCTGCTGCGCCTGCTCCAGAAGAACGGCCGGATGGCCAATGCAGAACTGGCTCAGGAGGCGAATATAAGCGCTGCAACATGCCATCGCCGTGTCCAGCGCCTCATGACAGAGGGTTACGTGCGCGATGTCCGCGCACAGCTTGAGCCGGCAGAACTCGGTTTTGGTACGCTGGCTCTCGTCGGCGTCGTTCTTGATCGCTCGACACCGGACAGCTTCGGCCTGTTCGAACAGGCCGTACACAACATCAGGACGATCCTGGACTGTTATCTTGTGGCCGGGGATTTCGATTATTTTCTCAAAATCAGGGTAAAGGACATGGCGGATTTCAACCGGTTTCACGCCAGCCGCCTTATCGCCCTGCCTGGCGTACGTCAGACACGAACATTCTTCGTCATGAAGGAGGTCGTGGATGGGCGACCTCTACCGCTCTGAGCGGGGCGCGCCGGTCAGGAACCGCTGCCTTATACCTATGCTCAGTCTGCAGCGCCTCCGTCGGCATGGGACGATATGGTGGCAGACCTGCCTCCGACTGGTAACTTGTCTCTCCTCCATTCTTTCAAAAATCATCTTTCGATTGGCGTTCAGAGCATCAGACGTCTGGGCGACCTATGTCCGCAAAGCGGATTATTTCCGAATGCATGAAATGTCGGGGATGTAGGCGACTGCCGCCTGTCTGCTTTGTTTTTTCTGAGTCGACAGACGGTCAATTATGTCGAGTAAAAACCCATTCATGAACGCTTCTCTCATCCGGACAGCACAGGCCTGATCCCTCCATGTGCACAGCAGATCCACACTGAAGAAGTGGAGGCGTCTGGACTGTGAGCGTGCCTCCAAAGGAACGTCCGCTAACATGACTAAGCTGAAGGCCTTTCTGGGCCGATAACCGAACATGTCTCAAGGTCATCCCCTCAATCGCTGCCTCGGGCAAACCTAACCCAACGCCGGCTGTCTTGGCATTTATCGCAGTCAGATCTGTTATGGTCACATCATGAATATGCGGGGTCGTTGATGTTACTGGAGAAACGGGATCGGTCATCGAGACAGTCTGCTGCACGAGGCCGGGTTGCGGATCGTGAGATGATCGATCCTGATCTGGCTGGACTCCCTGACAACGACCATCCACATTGGAGAATTGGTCGCCGTAATACCTGAGATCCGTCCATGCTGCACATGCGAAAACTCAATCAGCCAAGGACGTGGCAGACCAAAACGTTACTGACATTGCCACTGCACGATCGCGCATATCGTCTCTATCCGCGCTTCGGTGGTGCGGCTTCCCCAGGTTCACGAGAGGGCAAAGCAGGGGCTCATCACACCGCTGATCGAGATTTTTCGTGCAAATGGGACCCGCGCCTATGTGGGAGATGGGAGCAATTTCTGGCCTGCAGCGCATGTGCTCGACGTTGCCCGTCTTTATAGGCTGGCCATCGAGAAGAGGGCGACGGGTGCTGCGTGCGGCGATCCGAGTGGTGTGGAGCGCGCGGTGATGACGTCGTCTGTGGCGGCCGCAAGCCGAAGGGTCGGTAGCCCGGACTGCGAATGCGACGAGACGGTGTGGACCGATCCGGATCCCTCTGGTGTGGACGCCTATACACGCTCATATCCGGATCAGACTATCAATGTAGTCTTCCTCCACCTCTTGCTGGCGCTATTTACCCAGCCCATATTCCTGCCGTCGTCCGACACTGCTTAACAGACACGGAGGATTCCAAAATGCATTTTTCTCGTATGATTCAGGCCGGCACCTTTGTTGCAACACTGGCCTGCGGCGCGGCTGCCCTGCCTGCGCAGGCTCAGGATACGTTGCGCGTCGTTGATGCACGGGGACACCAGGTCGGTATCCTGGTCCCGGTCCAGGGCATCGCAACGACAGCGGCAATGCCTGATATCGACATCATGTTCGAGGCCGTTGATCGCATGATGGCACGCAATATGGCTCTCATGGAGGCGGTCGATCGGACATTGGGCTCGCGGCTGGACGGTGTCCTGCGCGCTGTTCCGGCTGTTGGTCATGACCTCCCGAAACAGAGCATGTCCTGGCAGCGTTTCGAGGCGGTCAGCACCGGTGGACCCACCGCCTGTACGCAGACGATCACGATCACATCAAACGGTCAGGCGGCGCCAATCGTTCATGTGTCACGCACCGGAAGCAAGTCCTGTGCGACGCTCCCCGCGCCGACGGCAGTTGACAATCCCGGAGGTCAAAAGACTGTTTCCACGGCTCTGACGCCCGCCGTCGAGACGCGGATGGAAGTCCCGACAAACGGACGCGCTGGAAGCGCTCTCTAAAACAGGTGGTGGCGGGAAAACCCCGGGCCACCATCATAGAAGGAAAATATATTGATTTTCTGTGATCATCGCCATGATGTTTAACGAATATCAACAAAACCCCTGTAATTTCCGTCCGCAACACCGCCACAAAAAATAAATACAAATATAAATAATAAAATTATCCATGAAAAAGGATCTGCATTTCGTGCCCCTTGACGAGGCAAGCATCTCTTCCAATCTTGCTTTCGCTGGAAGCCATCGGGTCCGGCATAGGCTCTGTGAGCCAGACAACTGAAGTCCATGTTGCTTTAATCGGAGGATGTGGATGTCGACACTGAAAGGACTTTATTCCCGCTATCGCCGCTCCTTGCGTACAGCCGCCCGGAGATGGCGCAACCGACTGGAGGGAGGCGTATCATGGTAACGCGCCCCCTTTTCGGAGACGATCCGCTCGCTCCGCGTGTCCTCTCCGTGCTCCGCCGCCTCGGTCATGACGGACGTGGCGTGACGCTGACGTCTCTGGTGGCCCATACCGGTATACCGGGGATCAGACTTCGCTCCACGCTGGAACGCCTGGTCCAGGCGGGCGCGGTCGCCCCTGCCGGGTGTGATCCCCTGGCTTCTGATCTCGCGTTCCGTCTCCCCATGCGGGCAAGAGCCGTACCGCCAGTTCCGGTCGCGGCGTAAGGCACTGACCGCGCCGGGTAGATCAGAAACGCCTTCTCCGAGCGGAAGCACCATCTTTTCTGGAACGACCGCACGAATGAGAGGGTGGAGCGGGGCCTTGCATCGGAGGCCCCGCGTCTCTGAAGATGAAATCAAAAGCAGCAAGAACAGGGAGATGTCGAGTTTTATCCATTTTCTCAACCTGAAGGCGCTTCAGCACTATTGGAATAACCATCCCCCCGTGCCCCGTTCACTGGGGACAATGAGGCCAGTTTGGTCGCATTCCGCCGGAGAGACGGAGCGAGCGGAACAGACGGCCAAACAACCTCGGCGCCTTCGGCAGAGGGAGAGACCACACGTCGCTGTGGGTCTCGTCCTCATGCTGCTGGTCGGAATGGCCTCGCAGGCATCGGCTCATGCGCCGCATGATGTGCTGTCGTGCGAGACAGAAAAGCAGCCGGTGAACATTCCATCCATGCCACTGGCCCGCGCCATCGAGATATTGGGCCGGCAGACCGGGTGCCCGGTCCTTGTCGACCCAATCCTTATGGACGGCCGGACCTCGGCAGCCGTCAAGGGCGCCTATACGCCTCAGGCCGCCCTCCTGCATCTGTTCGGGTCCGTGCATGTCGACGTCACCGCCACTGTTTCGGGCTTGAGCGTCAGCCCTCTGGATGCGACGGCTCTGACATCGGGCGACACACGCCCCGGCCTGAGGACTGCATCATGACTCTTCACACGGACAGGCCAAACAGAATTATGTCGCTTCCGACCGTTCAGATCGGTACAGAGCTGGCGGTCCTGCTGGCCGACTATCTCGGCGACCAAGAAAAAAACCAGGGATATAACGGCCTCATGCGTCGGGCGGCTGACCATCTGATTTACCACTTGGTATCTCGCTGGAGAACCGCGCCAGACCCGGAAGCGACGGCCGTCGCCGTGGTCCAAAAACTCCTGCCTGTCGCTGACCGCACGCACATGGCTAAGGCCTTGGCTAGTTGTTGGGAGACCTCGAAAACCAGCTGACATTGGCCTTGCCAAAAGGCGTGCGAGACCTTGCCCGAACATTGTCTTGTCGCCTGCCACGCTGGCAGCGGCTTTGAACCGGATGTACGCCGGAAGGGCCACGACGTAGGAACTATAACCCAATTCATAGATGGGAAAACGGCTATGGAAGACCTCTCCATGAAACGTTCCTGGCAGAGCAGGGACTGGTCCCGCTTCATCAAGCTGTTCAGGGGCCTGACATTCTACGAGTGTTTTGAACAGGCGATCATTCTGACCCTGATTGCGCTCATCATGCTGGTCACCGCTATCGCGACGATTCATCTGATCAGCGCGGTATGGCATCTGGTCGTCGATGTCGGAATCGATCCGATCAACCAGACGATCTTCCAGGCGATTTTTGGCGCGATCTTTACTGTTATCATCGCGCTTGAGTTCAAACACTCCCTGCTGGTCGTTCTTGCCCAGCATGAGAACGTCATCCGGGTACGGACCATCGTCCTGATCGCCCTCCTGGCGATTGCCCGCAAATTCATCCTGCTGGATATGCATGATGTGACTGCCATGGAACTGTTCGCTCTCTCGGCGGCTGTTCTGGCGCTGGGCGTCGTCTACTGGCTGGTCCGCGAGCAGGATGCGCGTGTCGCGCGCGATGCCAGGGAACAGGCGCATCTCGAAGATAATCCTGCGGCCCGCTGTGAGCCTGAACGGTCTTCATCCTGAAGAATCGAGGTAAAGGCGGTCTATAACGCCGCCTTTACTCAATCCCCACTACCTCCCGTGCGATGAGGACGTCTTCTCCGGCGTCTCTGGCCCTGACGGTGCCAGATGATCTGTGTCGATGGGCCGGAACGGCGGAATGGGTTGTCCGGGATAATAGACCGGCCCCTTGTAGTTCTGATCCAACTGGCTTGCGTTCAAGCTGTCGACCAGCATATCACCCGTGCCGTCTTCGTAATGAGTGCGAGCCCCGGTTTTGGGGATTGTGGACGTGCCCTCAGTCGCCCTCGCATTGAACGATGTTGCAGCCGTCCGGACAATATCACCAGCATGTGCGCCCGACTGGCTCAGTAGAGACAAGCCCAGAGCAGCGCACGACAGAAATATTTTCATCCTCTTCATGCTCATGACCTTTCGAGATTCTTTCCCGGCCGGATGAATGGCCGGGGGAGAGTTTTCGTCACGCCATCAGGCTGCCTCTTTCCGCGCCTCGATCTGGGGTACGGCTTCCTCCGCACGGGTTGTAGAGGACGTAATCGCGATACGACGCGGCTTCATCGCTTCGGGTATCTCACGTTTCAGAGTAATGGACAGAAGTCCGTTCTCGAAGTGCGCATCGGTGACTTTCATATGCTCGGCCAGATCGAAGCGGCGTTCGAATTCTCTGCCCGCAATACCCCGATGGAGATATTCGGCGGCGCTTTGCGGCTCCGGCGCCTTTCGTCCTGTCACGACAAGAGTATTGCGCTCCTGTGTGATCGTAAGGTCGGCCTCGGCAAGTCCGGCAACCGCCATGTCGATCCGGTAATCATCCTCACCGGTCTTGACGATATCGTAAGGCGGCCAGTTATCGACCGCTGGAATCCGGCTGGCGAGATCAAGGGCGTTGAGCATTCTGTCAAAACCCACGCTCGAACGGAACAGGGGAGCAAAATCAACGGTGGCTCTCATAGCCATATCCTCCTTTGAGCAACATGGACACAAGATCAAAACTGATAGTTCTGTCTGCCGACCCCTTTGGCGGCCGGCAGATTCAATCTGGGCACTCCGTGCATGGTGTCAAGAGGTATCAAAAATGCAGAAAGGCAGGTTTGGGCGTCCTCAATCGTTCGCGTGTTCAGAGTGGACCAGAACAATGCCTGATAGCATCGGATGGAAGTTGCTAGCCGCGGCATTCGCCGCGACCATGCTGAGTGCCGCTCCGGCGGAGGCCTGGCCGTGGATTTATGCTTGACCACCAATTGTCGTTCCACCACCAGTCGTGGTCGCGCCGCTAGCTGTCAGTTGGGGTGGGCGGTCTCCTTCAGAAGGTTTATCAACCGCCGGTATGGCACATCAATGCCGCAAGGAGGCCTTCCACCCCATCTGACATGTCTTGTTCTATGATACGTTCTCAGAAGGGGCTGCTCTTATGCAGCCGAGCGGAGAATGCACTCGGGTGGGAGGAAACTCCATCAGCTCATGGTGATTGCGGACTGTCCGCTTAGGAGCTTGGCGAATGGGGGCTTGTATGTCCGGGATGAGGCGGAAGCCGCCGCTGCGCATCTCGCACTTCGCAAGTGCGGCCGATCTCTCGCGCCGTCAGTCGAAGGACGCATCACACCGGGAGAGTGTGGCTTCGTCTCCGGTTCGCATTTAGCGTGTCTTTCCATCCGTTGCGCTGTCTGAACCGCGCCGGAACGGCGCCAGCCTGTCGGAAAGATAAAGTCGGTTCATCCGCCGCAACTCATCGGGCGCGCCCGACGTCGTGGGCGCGTCGTTCGCGAGCATGCCGCGCAAGACTTTCATGGTGTTCAGAACGACCGCCGCGATGTCTTTCGCCAGCGCCTCATCCAGTCCCGGCGCACACACGCGCAGAGCCGCCGCAATTCCGGCCACGGCATGACCTCGCGCGCGGTCGCGGATCTCCATCTTGTCAGTCCGCGCCTCCATCAGGGCGGACAGCGATTTCACACGCGGATGAAGCGTGACAAGCAGTTCGATCAGGATATCCGCCAACGCTTCCGGCGAAAGCGTGGCCGCACGTTTGGCAAGTGCTGCGTATTCGTCTTCCAGAATGGCGATATGCCGCTGCACCAGAGCGTCCGCCACAGCCTCCTTGTTCGGAAAGAAGCGATAGAGCGAGCCGATCTTCGCCCCGGCGCGCGCGGCGATCTCCGCCATGGTCGTCGCCTCGTAACCGCGTTCCGCCATCAGGTCGGACGCAGCCGCGAGCAGTTCCTCGACGCGCTGGCGTCCGGCCGAGCGTAGCGGCTGAAGAGGTGTCCGTTTTGCTCTTGACGTATTTGAGTCCATCCTCAAATAATGCTCCTGTTTGAGTATATGCTCAACTTCTAACGGTTCCGTGCGGTCTGGACAACGCTTCGGGACGGTCGCGCGAACGTCAACAGGGAAGCTCACGCCATGATTTCACTTCCGCCCACCCGGACGGCCCTCGTCCTGATCGATCTCCAGAAGGGAATCACGGGACTGCCTTTGGCCCCGATACCGGGGGCCACGATCGTCGAACGATCGAAAGAACTCGCGGCGCGTTTCCGGGCCGCCGGTGCTCCCGTCATTCTGGTGAATGTCGCGTTCGCGCCCGATTTCGCGGACGCGGTGCATGCGGTCGTCGATCGCTCCTTTTCGCCGCCCGGAGGCTTTGCTCCCGACTGGACCGAACTGGTTGACGGGCTCGCCGGACCGAATGATCTGCGTATCACGAAACGGCAATGGGGTGCCTTCTACGGCACGGATCTTGACCTCCAACTGCGGCGACGCGAGATCACGACCATCGTGGTCGGTGGAATCGCCACCAATCTGGGTGTGGAATCTACCGCCAGAGCGGCGCATGAGCACGGATATAACGTCGTGCTCGTCGAGGATGTCATGTCCACATTCACCGAAGAGATGCAGCGCTTTGCCTGCGAAGAGATTTTTCCCCGTCTTGGCCGGGTGACGACGAGCGACGCGATCGCGCTGGATGCGTAAACGCATGGCTCATGTCTGCGCGTCTCACGGTTTCCCGCGAGATCATTCATGAACGCCAGAACGTCGTTGCCAGCCTTAGACCCGGATCAACTGCCTCCGGGCACCTGGAAAATCGTGAGCGTCGCGGCGGTCGGATCTTTCATGGCGCAACTGGACGCCACGATCGTCAATGTGTCGCTACCAGATCTCGTCGCGACCCTGCACGCTCCGTTTTCACACATTCAATGGGTGGTCAGCGGCTATCTGCTGGCGCTCGCCCTGACGTTGCCACTGAATGGATGGCTCGTAAGCCGCCTCGGGGGGCGAGCGGTCTATTTATGGTGCTTCGGTGCCTTCACGCTGACATCAGGCCTGTGCGCACTAGCGTGGTCTGCGCCGTCCCTGATCGTATTCCGGCTGCTGCAAGGCATGGCGGGCGGACTGCTCGCCCCTATGGCGCAGATGACGGTAGCTCGTGTGGCGGGCCGACAGATGCCGAGGGTCGCGAGCGCGATGACGGCACCTGTTCTGCTCGCGCCGCTTCTTGGACCCGTCGTCGCCGGTGCCATTCTCTCCGTCGCGTCCTGGCGATGGATCTTTCTTCTCAATGTGCCGGTCGGGCTTGCGGCTTTTGCCCTTGCCGTTCTGTTTCTCCCTGACGATCGACATGACGAGCGTTTCCGTCCACTTGACCTGACAGGGCTAGGATTTCTCGCGCCCGCTCTCGTCTCGTTTCTTTACGGCATGGATCATGTCGCCCGGCCTTATGGACAGGCGACCTTAGGCGCGTCCCTCGTGCTGTTCGTCCTGTATGTCCGATCCGCGCGACGCAAGGGTGATGACGCGCTGATCGACCTGCGCCTGCTGCGTGCGCCTGCCTTTTCGGTGTCGGCGATCATCATGTTTCTGACGAACGGGGTATCGTTCGCTGGTCAGATGCTTCTACCCATATGGCTGATCCACGCCTGCGGTGTCTCGCCCGAGCGGACGGGCCTGTTCATGGCACCCCTGGGTCTGGGGATGATGTGCGTCTATCCGCTCATTGGGCGTCTGAGTGACCGGTTTGACGCGCGCGATCTGACCGGTTGCGGGGCTCTTATCTCGTTGGTCGGAACAGTGATTTTGGTGGTGCTTGCCTATAGCGGTCTGAACGTTGCCCTGCTGAGCGTCGCCCTGCTTCTGCGCGGTGGTGGCGGAGGAGCCGTGGGCATTCCGGCGATGAGCGCGGGGTATGCGTCGATCGCTCGGGACGATATTCCCATGGCAACGACCGCGCTGAACATCATGCAAAGGATCGGGGGGCCGACGTTGACCACGGTGTGCGCCACATTCCTTGGATGGCGGCTCGCGACAACCGGTCCGTCTCATATCCCATCAGAGGCTTTTGCGGAAGCATTTGGAGTGCTCGCGTTATTTCATGGCGTTCTGCTGCTCACGACGCGCTTCATCAACCACCCAGAAAATAGCCGCGAACCTCGACAACCTTCGACGTGACTGTACTTTGAGCGGTCACCAAAAAAAACAAATTCAGGCAAGCTCTGCTGAATTTTTCTGCTTTGAGGGCGATTGCCGTCAGTCTGCTGTTGTCATGCCGAAGAGTAAGGGAGGATGAGAATGGAAAGGTGTGTTTCAGGCGCGGTGTGAGAAACGATCCCATGCGGTAATTTCACGGGTGAGTAGAGCGACCTCACGAAGATAGATTTCCGTTTTCAGGAAATGCAGTTCGTCTTCTTTTTGGGCTTGTGGCACTTCCGTAAACCACGCTTTGGGGCGACCATCGGTGCCGTCATTCCAGCGGTAGCCACGGGCCTTGAGTTTCTCTTTGAGATCAAAAGGCGCATTTTCTGCCCAGATCTGCCAGCGGGGTTGCCGCGCTTCCTGAAGCAGGGCGGAGAGGGCTGGGGTCTGTGTTTTAGGCAGACGTGTGGTGAGCAGGGTAACACCAGCCAGACAATCATCGGCGGCCCGGTGTCCATCAAAAAACCATCCGGCCTGCATGACGAGATAGCCAAGGCTGCGCCCTTCAAAGCCTTCTGCCTGCCAGGGCACATCTTCCATGGAGCAGGCCCAGGGCACTGTGGAAAACCCCTCCCAGAAGCGTTCGGCAAACAGCCTGTCAAATCTGGCATTATGGGCAACGATGAGGGCTGCCTGCGTCGCGAACTGGGCGACCTCTTCAGGGGCTATGGTTTTACCTGCAACCATCTCCTGTGTGATGCCGGTGAGGGCGGTTATTTCGGGAGGGATAGGGTGGGAAGGCTCTCTCAGACGATTGAAGGCTGGTAAGGTGCCGAGAATGCGGCCATCCAGCGTATAGACAAACGGCACCATCCCGAATTCGATAATTTCATGACAGGCCGGGTCGAGGCCGGTCGTTTCCAGATCCAGAAAAAGGCCTATACGGGTGTGATCACGTGGCCCCTGCGTCTCAAGCGGAAGGGGCGCGATACGACGTAAGACCCGGTAAGCGCCCGTGGCTTCCAAGGTGCGTGCTTGGGCTTCCAAAGGCGCGTGTTTCACAGAAGTTCTCCCTTACAGTCTGGTATGATAGACAGGAGACAGTCCGTTACAGGCTATGGCAGCATTAGAAGGGAAAAGTCTCATGCGAAAAGCCAGTTTTATCCTCGCGACAGCTCTTGGTCTTTTAGGGCCTGTTGGTTGTTTTGCCCAGTCATCGGGGGACTGGTTGCCACAATCAGGTGTGAAATCTCCCTATAGTCCTTTAGCGGTTCCCACGATGTTGAAACCGCTCCCGATGTCTTTGACCGAGTTATTGAACAAGGGCTTCAAGGTCATCAGCACGACGGACTATTCGGGGCAAGGGGTTCTTTTAACAATAGAAGGGCGTAAGCAGACGGTGTTGTGTGTGTTAACTGCACCTAATCCCCAGACAGATCAGAATGTGCCGACGTCACGCTGTTGGGCCTTGAATTAAGTGACCGATTTCCTGTCATACATTGATTGGAAAGAGGTGTTCGGTTGAGCGAAGGTGAATCTTTCTTTGGGTTGTGTCCTGGCTGTTATGGGTGGCTTCACGGCCTAACAGGTCATGAAGCCAAAGCTCTCGAATGTGACTTTCCTGATTTCTGAGCGTTGTTGAAACCAGATGGCGAAAGGAATGAAGGGTGACCTGCGTTGGCTTGTTCAGGTGCCGTTTATGTTGGGAAAAGGTCAGGTCAAAATTGGCTCCCGTACCCCGAAATTGGAGATAGGCACTTCAATGAAGAAAGAGAGGCCGGTGTTTCTGAATTCCGTAGAGACGTAAGCGGAAGTTATCTTCAGTGTACATTTTGGTGATCGTCAGAATATCTGATGCATCTGTATTGTACCCAGAGAGCGAACAGAACCTTCCGGATATGACAGGCTTGTTTTCTCGCGGGCAAAAGCGAGGAGTGCTGTTTCTTTAATGGTTCTCAGTTTGTCATGAAACCTGTTGCAAGACCAAGAAAACCATAGGCCCAGAGAAGATAGGTCATGAACAGTGCCATCATGACTGCGGTCCAATGCGCCATCTGTTTCTGACTGCGTTGTTCGGTCTTGCGGGGTCGGCCTGGTCGACGTTTGACCGTGACGGGTTCTGGCGTAGCGGGTTGATAGCCAGTTGTCCGCTGGTCGATAAACGCATCCAGAGCGGCAATTGGAAAAGCCCTGTCCCGTTTGCCATAGGTTACGGAAGCTGGACCACGTCCCTCGCTCACCAGATTCCGTAATCGACCATGGCTAATGCCCAGATAGGTTGCGGCATCGCGATAGCGCAAAACTTTAGGCGTGACGGGTGATTGGGCCAAGGATGCAGGACTCCCCAAAAGATACAAGATTTCAGATTGTTTTTTTGGGGGAGAAGAACGGCGTTAATCCGTGAAAACCTGATAGCACAGGACGAGAGATCAGAGAAAGAAAATTCTTTCTCTGATCTTTCATTTCATTTTCTGATGAAGTGATGGGGATCTGACAGGAGATGAAGAGACCTCAGTCCTTCAGCGGTTTCTCTTCTGACAGCATACCTAACACACGTTCAGCCTCCTCAATCTGACGACTGATGTCTTCAGGAACGGGCTGGTAATAGCGATCCAGTGATTTCAGATCGCGATGACCGGTCACGCGTTTGAGGTCGAGCGGATTGGGTAGCAATTTTGCTAACCGGCTGGTTGCTTCATGTCTCAGGTCGTGAAAGGTCAGATCTTTCAGTCCGGCATCTCGTACCATACGGCCATATCGAACACTGAACGCTGCTTCAGTCCCGACATCAAAGAGGCGCTGTGTTGGTTTGGGCTGATGCGGAAGCGTTGCAAGCTTCTCGATCAGGAGGCGACGTGCGCCAGGCGTGAGGGGGCGTATCTCTGGCCCGTGCTCTTCCTGATGGCGATGCGTCTTGGTCTTTCCGCTTTCGCCGCCCAGCTTCAGGGTGCGACGCTGAAGGTCAATATCGCCCCAGCGAAGCTGGAGGGCTTCGCCCCGGCGTGTGCCCTGCTCGATCGACCATCGCACAAGCCAGACATCATCCGGGTGAGGGGAGGCGCTGACGGCTTCAATCAGGCGTTCAAATTCTCCAGGGAGGGAAGAGTCCCGATTTTCCTTGAGACGGCGGTTACGTTTTTTGTCAGCCCCCTCTGGTCGTTTTACAACGCGGCCAGACGCATGATTGACGATGGCGATATCCCATTCCGAGATGGCATGCTGAAGAATAGAGGCCAAAAGATTAAGGCGTTTCACCACAGTTGCAGCTGCATATCCGGTTGCGGTCATGCGTTCACGGAAGCCACGGACGTCTGCGGCTGAGAATTTCGATAACCGTACCGAAGACAGTGCGGTGTCGCGCAGGATGGCTGGGATATGCCCGATCCGGTCGGCTTTCCGATCGGCCATGCACTCATCGCGATACCGTTCAACAAGTGTGCCAATCGTCATCTTGTCGAGAGGGCGTGTATCTGTGAACTGGCCAAGCTCTGCTTTGGCGGCTGTTTCATTGAGCCAGCGTCGGGCCTGTGCCGCAGTGGAGAAAGTCTGCTGCACCCGGCGGCCATCGACCACCTTACGGGTCATGTATTGCCTGGGGCCACGATAGCTTACGCCGCGCGGTAAAGCCTTGCCTGTGGCGGGATCTGTACGCCCGCTCATGACATCACCTGCCGGCGTGTTGATATCTTCCACCATGAGAAGATACTACGACGTTCCTCGCGATGGTGCAAAAATGGTGCAAAAACTAATATTTTTTGGAAGAGTTTCGCCAAAAAAGCCAATGAAAACAATGGCGTCCCGTACGGGATTCGAACCCGTGTTGCCGCCGTGAAAGGGCGGTGTCCTAGGCCTCTAGACGAACGGGACAAGAGGCTGATGCGGCTTCCTACGAGAAAAATATCTTCAGCACAAGCAGATTCTTTTGGGTTGTATGCGTATTTGGTAGGAAAACGCTGGCAAACGTTTGATTTTTGGCAGAATACGGTCAGTTACAGGGATAGAGCTAACGTAAACGCCCAAAAGCATATGGTAATAATGGGGATGGCCCATAAGAGTCATGTAGCAAGGGTGATGTTGGCAAGCTGGGTCAACACCTAACTTCGGAGAATATAACTTTTCCAAATATTTAATGGGTGCGCTCCAATTTATGTCAGCAATTTTCATACATTAAACAGGCGGCTTTTTGCCCATAAAGGCAGGTTCTGGAAATCTTTTTCGCGTTTGAGGTGTTTGGGCTCTTGCATCTAGAGCAGAAGCCTGCTTGCAGAGGCACTATGCAAGGTTTGTCAGAAAATACAGGTTGGTTTCCCGTCGTGTTTCGCATGGAAGGCGAGCGGGTTCTTGTTGTGGGTGGCGGAAATGTTGCCGCTAGCAAGGTGCAACTTCTTGTATCCACAGGTGCGCGGGTTGAGGTGCTTTCGGCTTCCTTGTGTTCCGAACTTGAACGGATGGTGGATAAAGGCGCCATACACCATTTTCCGCAGGATACATCTGCACAGGATTTGCAGCCGCGCCTTGCTGGCTGTCGTTTGGTTTATCTGGCAACCAATGATCGAGATCTGAACCAGGCACTTGCCACTCTATGCAAAGCGGAGAATGTGCCAGTTTGCGCTGTGGATGATCCGGCTATTTCCACATTTATTACGCCTGCATTGGTCACACGAGGGAAGGTGCAGGTTGCTATTTCTACGGGAGGAGCCGCTCCCGTTCTTGCCCGTAGGTTAAGAACAATGGTGGAGCGTGTTTTGCCTGAAGGTCTGCACCGTCTGGCAGATTTTATGTCCACTATGAGGGATGAATTGCGCCAGCGTATCCCTGATACCTCGGCACGTCGGCAGTTGTGGGAACATTTTCTGGATGGAGAAGGTGCGCGCATTGCTTTGGCAGGCAATACGGTTGAAGCCACACGCAGCCTGAAAGAGCTGGAAGAGGGGAATGCTGCCCGCGGTGAGGTCTGGTTGGTTGGGGCCGGACCGGGTAATCCTGATTTGCTAACTCTGGCAGCTTTACGGCTTATGCAGGATGCGGACGTTATTCTGTATGACAATCTGGTCGGTCCAGAAATTTTGAATTACGTGCGGAGAGATGCCGAGCGTGTTTTTGTAGGAAAAAAGCGCAATCGTCATACATTGCCGCAGGAAGACATCAATCATGAACTGGTGCGTCGTGCACAGGCTGGCCAGCGGGTTTTGCGTCTGAAGGGCGGAGATCCTTTTATATTTGGCCGAGGTGGGGAAGAACTGGAAACATTGGTAGAAGCCGGTGTGCCGTTCCGGATTATTCCGGGTATTTCTGCTGCCAATGGATGTGCGGCATATGCTGGTATTCCGCTTACACATCGTGATTGCGCGCAGGCTTGCCTATTTATTACGGGACATGCGCGTGCAGATGGCGTGCTGAATCTGGAATGGGAAACCATTGCTCTTAAAAATCAGACAGTGGTGATTTATATGGGGCTGACAATGCTTTCTCAGCTTTGTGCCCAGCTTGTTAAGCACGGATTGCCTGAAAACTGGCCTGTCGCTGTTGTAGAAAAAGGCACTTTGCCAGAGCAGAGAGTATGCGAGGGCACATTAGCGACCCTACCAGCACTGGTGGCCGAACAGCAGATACAAAGCCCGGCACTGGTGATTGTTGGAGAGGTTGTACGCCATCGTGTGATCTCACCGCGTTACTAATTTAAGATACAAGACCAAGCCGTTGATATTTGCGGCACCTTTGCCAGCCGATTTAAAAAGTCGCCGCTTATCGGAAAGACAGGACAGAACATGATAAACACTTCATTACCCCATGCAGACGCTGCCAAGCGGGCTGAAGCTGTGCTGGCGGAATTAAAAGCGCAGTTTAATGAACGTGTTTCGTGCAATGAATCTGTTTGTGAAGCCCATAGTCATGGAGAGGCTTTGCAGGTGGCCCGCATGCCCACTGCTGTGGTGTTTGCTGAAAGCACGGCGGATGTATCCGAAGTGCTCAAGCTTTGCCATCATCATCAGGTTCCTGTGGTTGCATTTGGGGCAGGCACATCGGTGGAAGGGCATGTTACGCCCCCAGAGCATGCCATTAGCCTTGATCTTTCCCGGATGACAGAAGTGCTGGAAGTTAATCCGGCAGATCTGGATTGCCGTGTGCAGGCTGGCCTGACCCGGCAAGATTTGAATGTTCAGCTGCGGGATACGGGTTTGTTTTTTCCGGTTGATCCGGGTGGAGAAGCAACATTGGGCGGCATGTGCGCCACGCGTGCTTCTGGCACAGCCGCTGTGCGTTACGGCACCATGAAAGAAAATGTGCTTGGGTTAACAGTGGTGCTGGCCAATGGGGAAGTTATTCGTACTGGTGGGCGGGTGCGCAAGTCTTCCACCGGGTATGATCTTACTTCTTTGTTCGTAGGGTCTGAGGGCACGCTGGGGATTATTACAGAAGTGCAGTTGCGTCTTCATGGTATTCCCGAACAGCTCTCGGCTGCCATTTGCCAGTTTGAAAATCTGCATGATGCCGTCAGCACAGCTATTGAAATCATCCAGATGGGGGTGCCTATCGCCCGTGTGGAACTGATGGACGATGTGCAGATGGCTGCCAGTATCAGTTATTCTGGCCTGACAGATCTACAGCCTCTTACAACCCTGTTTTTTGAATTTGCTGGTGCACCAGAATCCGTGCGTGAACAGGTGAGTGTTACGGAAGATATTGCGCGTGAAAACAATGGGTTGCGCTTTATGTGGGCCGATACGGCTGATGAGCGCGCACGCCTTTGGAAGGCACGGCATAATGCCTTTTGGGCTGCCAAGGCGATTGATCCGGCAGCGCGTGTTATCAGCACGGATTGCATTGTGCCCATTTCTCGCTTGGCAGATTTGATAGATGGCGTTCGGCAGGATATTGCGGCCTCTGGCTTGCAGGCTGCTATTTTGGGCCATGTTGGTGATGGCAATTTCCATACCCTGATCATGACAGAAGATAGTGATGCCGGGCATGCCCGCGCACTTGATCTTGACCGCAAGATTGTTGCACGAGCCTTGGCGATGGGGGGCTCATGCAGTGGTGAACATGGTGTGGGTTTGGGCAAGCTGGAATTTCTTGAAACCGAGCACGGGGCAGGGGCTCTGTCTGTCATGCGGGCGTTGAAAGCAACACTGGATCCGTTGAACATTCTAAACCCCGGCAAGCTGTTGCCAGAAGGGCCTGTGTTCAAAGGGTAAGGAGCGTACGGGTAGCTTGCCCGTATAAACTTGACATTTACGTGTTATTTTCTGTTTATACACACAAAATCGTATTTATCTGGAATGGACTATAAATCATGTCTTCGTCCTTTTTATCCCGTAGGGTAATGCTTGCCGGAATGGGCGTGGCCATGATGGCCCCCTACGGTGTTGCGCGTGCAGATGATCAGGTTTTGCGTATCGGCATTATTGCCGGTGAAGATGAAGATGTTTGGCGCGTGGTGGCAGAAAATGCTGCCAAGGAAGGGCTGACACTCAAGATTATTCCGTTTTCAGATTACAATGCGCCGAATGAGGCATTGGCTGAGCACGAACTGGATGCAAATGCGTTCCAGCATGGGCCATTTCTGGAAGCACAGAACAAGGCCAAAAATTTCCATATTGTTTCTGTCGGCAACACGTATCTGTCTCCCATAGGTTTGTATTCTCGGCGCTGGAAGTCTGTTGCAGAACTGCCCAACAAAGCAGTTATTGGTGTGCCTAATGACCCAACGAATGAAGGGCGTGCCCTTTTGCTGCTGCAAAAACTGGGGCTGATTAAAGTGGCAGAAGATGCTGGCTTAGTGCCGACTGCATTGGATATTACCGAAAACCCACGCCAGATTTCTGTAAAAGAAATGGATGCCGGAATGGTGGGCCGCGCGCTGCCAGATATGGATGCTGCTGTGGTAAATACAGATTGGGCCAACAAAGCAGGTATTGATTTACAGAAAGAGCGGATTGCGCAGGAAGCCCCGCAAAATAATCCGTATGTCTGCTTTATTGCGGTGAACGAAGCAGATAAGGGCGCACCATGGGTGAGCAAGCTGGTTTCAGCTTTTCAGCAAGATAATGTCAAACAGGCGTTGGCACAGGCTTTTCACGGTGCAGTTGTGCCGGGTTGGTCATGAGTCTTTTACAGGTTGAACATCTTACCCGCTCATTTGGTGGGCAGCCTGCCCTTAAGGATATTTCGTTTACGGTTGAAAAAGGCGATAGTCTCGGCATCATCGGGCGCTCTGGGGCGGGCAAGTCCACCCTATTACGGTGTCTGTGCGGGCTGGATCGCCCCCAATCGGGGCGTATTTTGTTAGAAGGGCAGGATCTGGCGGTTCTTCCAGAATCTCAGATTATTCCTTTACGTCGGCGTATGGGGCTTGTGTTCCAGCATTTCAATTTGCTGACATCCCGCACTGTGGCGGCCAATGTGGCTTTGCCATTAGAAATTGCAGGCATACCGCGGGATCAGCGGGTGAAGCGTGTAGCGGAACTGCTTGATCTGGTAGGTTTGGCCGATCATGCTCATAAATATCCGGCTATGCTCTCTGGTGGGCAAAAGCAACGTGTTGGTATTGCCCGTGCCCTTGCAGCACAACCTGCCTTGCTGTTGTGTGATGAGGCCACTTCTGCGTTGGACCCTGAAACAACAGAGTCGATATTGGCTTTGTTAAACAGCATCAATCGTGAATTAGGGCTGACTATTGTTTTTATTACGCATGAAATGGACGTTGTGCGTGCATTAGCCAAGCATGTTCTTGTGTTGGATCATGGCCGGGTTGTGGCACGTGGCCTTCCGGCGGATATTTTGGAAGAAACCAGCCTGCAAGCTGCTTTACCCCCGAATATGGAACGCAGCCCGCAGGAAGGTAGTCATGCAGTGGTAAGGTTAACGGTGGACCAGAACCTAATTATGGCACCGTTACTGCGAAATGTGCAGCAGATGTGCCAGACACAGGCCTCTTTGTTGCGCGTTATTCCTGCCGAGGATGCGGAATATCAGGTGTTGGATGTTTTGTTGCAGGTTGGGGATGTTTCCGTTGCGACCATGAATTTTCTTCAGCAAAATTGTCATGCAGCAGAAGTGGTAGGATATGTCCCGGCTCATTCTTGATCTGCTATGGCACGCTACAGTCGAAACGCTGATAATGGTGCTGGTATCTGGGTTTATTGCAGTACTTTTTGGGCTGCCATTAGCCGTTTTTATGGTTGTTGCAGGGCGTGGTGGTCTTTACCCATTGCCTGTGCTGCCACGTTTACTTGGTGTGGTGATTGATGCCATCCGGGCTGTGCCATTTATTATTCTGCTGGTGCTGCTTATTCCATTTACGCGAATGGTTGTTGGAAGTGCGTTGGGCACAACGGCTGCCATTGTCCCGCTTTCCATTGCTGCTATTCCGTATTTTGCACGCATTGCCGAGGTTTCGTTGCGGGAAGTTGATCATGGGTTGGTGGATGCCGTACGTGCCATGGGCGGAACACGGTGGATGGTTATCCGTTATGTTTTGCTACCAGAAAGCATGCCAGCACTTGTATCTGGCATAACGGTTACACTGGTGACCTTGGTGGGTGCATCAGCTATGGCCGGTACTATTGGGGCTGGCGGTTTGGGGGATCTGGCTATTCGTTATGGCTATCAGCGCTTTAACACCACAGTGATGTTAGGAGTGGTTGCCGTATTGATTGTGTTGGTGACGGGGATGCAGGCTTTGGGCAACTGGCTTTCCCGCATATTACGCCATTCTGAGCGCACCAGAATAGCCGACTAAAGTTTAAAAATGGCCTCTCTATTCTTCATCAAATAGAGAGGCCAACATTGTAAAATTAAGCGCCTACAAGTTCTGCATCAGCCGCAGACCCAAAGAATTCATAATGAATCTGGTTTTCCGGCACACCAGCTTCTGTAAGTGCTTTAATCATATCTCGCATAAAGCTATCGGGGCCACAGATATTGTAATCTGCGGTTATATCTACACGAGGTTTAATCCATTCTGCGGTGATTCTGCCTTCATGCAGCGTTACGTTCTTGCTTGAATGGTTTGTGGGCACGGGGGAGTGGCTATAGAAAATATCAGCTTCAAGAGCATCTTTTTCAGCCAAGGCAGAGATATAATCTGTAAATGCTTCATCCTGTGCAGTGTGAACGCCGTGGATGTAGTGGATATTGCGCTTGGTGCCATCTTTCAAAAAGGCACCAAGGGTAGAAATAAAAGGTGTTTGCCCAACACCTGCGCACAGCAGAACGATTTTGCCGTTTTTTTCTGTTCCGGGGATAAAGTCTCCTGCTGGTGCAGAAACGTCCAGAACCTGCCCTTCTTGCACAGTATCATGCAGCCATTGAGAAACCACACCCCCATCTGCCCGACGCACACTAATGCGGTAATGATCTGCGCCGGGTTCGGAAGAAATACTGTAGTTACGTCGTTGTGAGCCATGCTCAGGAACATCCAGCTTAAAGCTTAAATATTGCCCGGCTTCGTGCTTCATAATGGGTTTGTTATCAACAGGTACCAACTCAAAGGATGTAATGGTATCACTTTCCCGCACTTTGCGGCGTACCGTAAAGGGCCGCCAGCCTATCCATCCACCTGGTGCTGCTGCATGGGCCTCGTAAATCTGTTCTTCACGGCCAATTAGAATTTCTGCCAGGAACCAGTAAGCTTTCCCCCATGCTTCCAGAATTTCGGGGGTGGCGGCATCACCTAATACCTGAGCAATCGCTCCCAAAAGCGCATCAGCTACGTAGGGATAGTGCTCCGGAAGAATGTTCAGTCCAACATGTTTTTCAGCAATACGTTCAACCATGCTCCCTAATGCGCCTAGGTTCTCTATATTGCGGGCATAAGCCAGCACAGCCAAGGCAAGGGCTTTGGGTTGTTCACCATCTTTTTGGTGAGACATATTGAAAAGATCCCGAATATCGGGGTTGGAGAGCAGGCGTTTATACATTTCCTGCGTAATATCCAGACCGTGTGCTTCAAGCGCGGGAACGCAGGCCTTTATGATTGAGATTGTTTTTGCATCAAGTGGTGAAGGCATGGAGAGGATTCCGTATAAAATGTATTTCAATTACACCTTATAGACCCATAAAAAGATGTCAATAATACACATCTTTTTTGCGGAGATGGCTGCATTGTGGTGCATGCAATATTTAAGTGTATGGATGCACTATATTTGGGGTATTATGTTAGATAATGGCTAATATTAAACGATTTGTGGAAAAAGACATTTTTGATTTTGCATTTCTGTAAATCTAAGACTACTTATTGCATATAACAAAATATGTTATCAGGTTATTAAGTTTGCAATGATCTGCCATACTTTGCAGAGCATGAAATATGGCAACCATAAAATATTGGGCATGCTACAAGAACCACGGTAACTCTGGAGCAATGGATATAAAGAGCAATGGCTGACCAGGACGACGTTATTTCACCCGGGATAGATCTTGGGCAAAGGATCAAGATCCTGCGTAAATCCGCTGGACTTACACAGCAGCAGGTTGCAGACGCGCTGGGGGTTTCAAGGCCAGCTATCGCTTTTTGGGAAACCGGACGGGAAGGAAGCGCCAGAAAGCATATTCCCAAACTGGCGGCACTTTTTAATGTTGACCCAGAAATTTTTCTGACAGGCTATGTGCAGGAAGATATTGAGTTGGTGATTACACCCGATGAGCATGACGTGATCCGGCTTTACCGTATGCTTGATCCATCTCGCAAAGTATCTGCTCAGAAATGGTTAGAACGGCAGGCCCGGATGGCCCGGCAGGAAGACTAAATTTATCGGGTAAATTTTTATATGTTAGGCAACTTCTTTTCAGTGTTTATAGGCAAACACCTTCATGAACACTGAAAAGAAGTTGCCTGTATAAAGTTGCTGTTCAAAGGTGCTCTAAAGCCAAAGCCGCCGCAGAAGCAACATCATGCCTTAAGGCAATAACATTGCCCTTTCCGTAAGGGTGAACCCTGTTTGTTAAAATCAGAACAAAGCTATCTGTCTGTGGGACTAACCACAGAGATGTACCCGTAAAACCGGTATGGCCAAACGATCCTATGGGAAAGTATTCTCCTCGCGGGGTAGAATAATGGGTGGCGATATCCCACCCCAAACCTCGTTGATCGGTTTTGCCCGCAGGTTGCTGCGGGGATGACATCATGACCAGTGTTTCTGCCTCAAGTGGAAAAGGAGAAGAACGCCCGGCGCGTTTGTTGAGCAGCGCAATGGCGTAGCGTGTCATGTCATCCGCGCAGGAAAATAATCCTGCATGACCTGCAACACCTCCCATCCGGCGTGTTGTGGGATCATGCACGATACCACGAAGAAGGTTCCCCTTTTCATCATACTGAGTAGGGGCAATTGTGCTGTAAAGTGTGGAAGCCGGAGTAAAAAAGGTTCTTTTTAGGCCCAGTGGTTTGAAAATATTTTGTGTTGCGTAGTCTTGTAAGGTCAGGCCAGAGAGCTTTTCTACAATCAGCCCAAGCAGGATAAAGTTGATATCACTATAAACAAACTGTTCTCCCGCAGGATGAATGGGCGTGCAGGAAAATGCCATCTGTATAGCTGTATTACGGCCTGTCCACGGCGTTGAAAGATCTAGATCTGGCGGTAAACCGGAATAGTGCGTGAGCAACTGGCGAACAGTAATTTCCTGTTTGCCTTGTCCGGAAAATTTAGGAAGATAATGGCAAACCGGCACATCTAGTTGGACTAATCCACGTTCATACAGCTGCATGATGGCCGGAGCAGTAATGAGCACTTTGGTAAGAGACGCCATATCAAACAGCGTATCCCATGTCATGGCTTCTGGATGAGGTACAAGTGCACGTTGCCCAAACACACCTTTCCAAACCACTTGGCCTTCATGGGCAATGGCAGCGACGGCTCCCGGTGTTTTACCGTTTTTGATGGCATCCTGAAAAATGCGTTCCACTTGTGCAAAGTGGTTTTGGGTATCGGAGGCCATGCTTTTCTTTGTTGAGGGATAGAATAGGCTTGCTGCTCCCATAAGCAGAATACGACGGCTAAAAGAAGAGGGCATATATTTCTGCCTTATAAGAAAACACCATGAGAAAATTCAATTGGTTCAAGACGCCACAAATCTGAAGGTGATATTCAGGCGGGTTTCTCCTGTTCTGGTATGTGTGCCAGCCCGAATGGGTTTTATGCCATGAAAGCGTAGGCGATCAGGCCCGCCCCACACCAGAACATCTCCATCCGTGAGCAAAATTTGTCGAGTAGGATCTGATCTTTTGAGCCCTCCCCACAGAAAAACAGCTTCCAAGCCAAATGAGAGAGAAACCACAGGCTGGTCCGTACAGCCTTCATCGCGGTCTTGATGAAGGCCCATGCGTGCACCAAGGCTGTAAGAATTGATAAGACAGGCATTGGGATGGAATTGTGCAAAACCAGCTTTTTGGGCAGCCTTGTGCGCCAAAGTTTGAAAAATAGCAGGCATATTTGGCCAAGGTTGGCCAGTAAAAGGGTTTACTCTGGTATAGCTGTAGCCTTGTGATGTGCTAACCCATCCAAATGTGCCGCAGCACGTCATGGCAACAGACATCTGCCCTCCGCCCGGAGTGTACATTTTTCTAAATGGTGCTTGCTGCGTAATGCGATGAACAGCCAGAATGCAGGCTTCAGCATCATGCAAAGCGAAACCGGGCAATAATACGGCTCCGGCATCCAACTGCACGGAGTTTGGCCGGGTATCTGGCAAAAGAAAATCCATTTGCACGGAACGATCGTCTTTCATGGTGAAAGCTCTGTGTGGAAAGTGTTTGCGGTGATGTGCGCTCTCTGGCACAGCATGGAAAGAGTATAGCAGCGCCTACGTTTGAAACAGAAGGAGCAGATCCCCAGCAATGTCGGTTTCTGGTCGGGATATGATGTTTATTGGCGGCATTCCGGCTGTTATCAGCTTTAATGCCGGTAGCCGTATGTTTCGTGGGGTTTTTATAGGCCTGAACGCAGAGGTAGATTTTCTGGCGCGTTCTCCCATGGATTTACAGCCCCAAGGTGAGGCGGCTTTAAGCGTGTTTTTGGAAACATGCCGCCAGCAGAATCGTTCTCCTTTACTTGCACGGCAAGTAGGACAAAAAGGTTATCTGCTTGAAGATATCTACGCAGAACTGGAAGAGCCCGCACGCCAGAAAGGGATAGATCTCTATCAGCTTGTGCGTGACCAGACATTGGAATTTCAGAAAACAGGAAATCGAAAAAAAGCTTCAACCGTTTTTCTGAATTTTTAATGGGAACAGCAGATTTTCTAAGAAAAAAGGAAGGCTTGGGATACGCCTTCCTTTTTTAACACCTGTTGTGCATCAGGCAGTTGTATTGGCTGGGATATTCTGTTTGGCGGGGGCCATCACGGATACAAGCGCAACTATGGCAATATTGATAACCAAAGAAAGAAGGCCAGTAGAAATATTGCCAGAAAATAGCCCCAGGTTAACGGGGTGAATAGGTTTTAGGCCGTCCATCCAGCAAATACCAACACCAAAAACTGTGCCTACAGCCCACCCAGTCAGCATAGCAGCAGCAGAAAAGCGCACACGAAACAGGCCCAGAATAAGCGCAGGGAATGTTTGTAGAATAAACACGCCTCCCAAAAGCTGGAAATCAATGGCAAACTGCGCGTTCAGGAACAATACGCAAATCAGTGCGCCAATTTTAACTATAAAAGCTACAATGCGGCTGGTGCGTACTGGATTTGCCTGAGGGGGAAGCAAATTGTTGGTGACCAGATTGGCCGCGCCAATTGCCATAACGGCCGCAGGCACCAATGCCCCTACGGCAATGGCTGCAAGGCAAAAACCGGCAAACCATGCAGGAAACACACTTTGGAACAGCATTGGCACAACCATGGAAGTATTGGTGGTGTTAATGCCAGCCGCATGCGCCATAAAGCCCAGCATGGCTATAAGCCCCAATACAATGGTGTATGCGGGTAAGAAAACAGCATTCTGTTTGATGGTATCTGCCGAACGAGACGCTAGAATACCCGTAAGTGTATGAGGATATAAAAATGCAGCTAAAGCAGAAGAAAGCGCAAGGGTAGCATAAGGTAAGCTTTGCCCGGTTTTAAGCACCGTATCTGTATGTGCCGCAGAGGCAAACAGGGCGCTGTAACCACCAGTGTGCAGGGGAATAACAGTTACCGCTACTAGCACGGCAATATAGATCATAATATCCTTGATAAAGGCCGTAAGTGCCGGAGCATGTAGCCCGCCCAACCATGTGTAAGCGGCTAGGGAAATAAAGGCGATAATAAGTGGTAGATCGCCCGGTAATCCTAAAGCCTGCACCACAGTACGGATACCAATAAGCTGGAGCGCAATATAAGGCATAACCGCTACCAGCCCGGTTAAGGCAATAATCACTTCCAGTGCCCGGCTGTTAAAGCGTGCCTTTACAATATCTGCCGCTGTTGCGTGCCCGCCTGCGCGTGCAATCTTCCAAAGCTTGGGCATAACAAGAAAAATAAAGGGGTAAACAATAATGGTATAAGGCAGCGCAAAAAAGCCATATGCCCCGGCTGCATACACCAGTGCAGGTACGGCAATAACCGTATAAGCGGTGTAAAAGTCTCCTCCCACCAGAAACCATGTTACCCACGGCCCAAACTCTCGCCCACCGAGTGACCATTCCTCATGGCTGTCGGTATCACGTTTGGCATGAAACAGGCCGCGTATCCATTGTATGGAACTGCCAACAACAATGGTCGCGGCAAAAAAGAAAACAAAAACGCCAAGCGCCCAAGGGTTTATGGTGCTCATGTGTTTTGCCCCTTTTTCCAGACAACCCAGATAAGAGCAGACGTTACTGGTACCCATGCGAATTGGTACCAGTAGAAAAATGGGAAACCCCACAAAACAGGATCGTGCCTGTTATACAGGGGTGTCCAAAGTAACCCTAAAAAGGGCAGGGCGAGTAGGAGGTTCAGATATTTCATTACAGAAAACCCGGTCATTTTGTTTTTTTTGTTCGTGACCGGGAGAAGGATGGCGATGAAAGTTACCGCCTGTCAATTATTCTGTATGTCTTTTTGGTTTGAGAAACCAAGTTGTGTCTTTTCCACTACAAACAGGGGTGCTGTTTGTAGTGGGGCAGAAAAAACAGCTTGATGTTTTAGCGTGTGGCGCTGTGCTTTTTATTCTGTAAAACTTGGTTTAGCTTATCGCCATATTGCCGATAGCTGCCCTCTGGCACGCAGCCCATTTCTTCCAGATCTGCCAGATCCGCTCCATGATTGATCCACAGATTCACTTCGCGTGAATCAATAGAGGCTGGGATTTCACGCTGTTCATAAACAATAGGTGCGTTTTCACCTTCCGTAGCGCCAAACAGCATAAAGCTATCGGGTTCCGGTGTTTTGCTGGAACTCAGGCTGATTTCCCCACATACAACCTGCTTTTTTTCTGCATTGGGGTGCGTAGTTATTGCGCGGAAAAAAGGGTGTGTATCCGGAAAGCGTTTTGTAAGCGTCTTGAGTGTATTTTTTACAAAAGGCGATGCCTTTTTATCGCTGCCGTCAATAACGGTTTGCGCACTTGCAGAACAGGCTAGTACCGGCGCGCCAAGGGCAGCAAGCAACAGGCCGAATGCCAGAAAGCGTTTCATGGTTTTGAGTCTTTCCTGTTCAATGAAATGTATTAAGCAATATTATACTGCAATTTCGTGTTTAAAACAGCTTTCGCCTTCCATGGCGTAATGCCGCCGCAGCTTAACCGGCCACCTTGTTGAGGGGCAGGCACACCTGTGGTGGATGGGAGCGATAAAGGGAATCCATACAGGCTTCTTACAGCCAAAAAGCCAAAGCACTCGGCTTCCAGCGCATCCCCATTCCATCCAAGAGTTTCTGCCGGAGATACTTGGCCGGGTAACCGTTGAGTAAGTGCTTCCATAATAGCGGCGTTATGTCGGCCGCCGCCACATACAAACCATGCTTGAGGCTGCTCTGGTAAAGGCGTGCGGGCAATGGTTTCCGCAGTAAAGGCAACCAGTGTGGCTGCTCCATCTGCCGGGGAGAGTACAGCAATATTTTGCAAGGCTGTATGAAAGCTTAGCCTGTCGAGAGATTTAGGGGCTGGTTTGCTAAAAAATGGATGTGCCAAGAGCTGCTTCAGAATAGGTGCAGACACCTTACCGCTGCGTGCCAAGCGTCCATCTTTATCGTAGGGGATGCCAGTATGGCGGAAAGTCCAGTCATCCAGCAGAGCATTGCCCGGGCCTGTATCACAGGCCAGAATCTCACCTTTTGAGGTCAGCAGCGTAAGATTAGCAACGCCTCCAATATTCAGGATTGCAACAGGGCGTGGCTGATCGTGCAAAAGGGCTGCATGATATAAAGGGGCTAGCGGAGCACCTTCTCCGCCTGCATGTACATCAGCGCTGCGAAAGTCATGGATAACAGGTAAATCCGTAGCAGCAGAAAGTGCAATGGCATTGCCAATCTGCCATGTGCGCCCAGGCTGGTGCAGAATGGTCTGACCATGAAAGCCAATAAGATCGGCTGGCATATCAGGTGCCATTTGGCGCAGTTTTTCAACAGCTATGGCATGCACCTTTGTCAGATCCTGTTCTGCAGACAGCAATGCAGGATCAGAAGGCGCAAGCTGAGGAGCTTCATCCAATATGCGGCGCAGGCGTGCCCGTAACTCTGCCGTATAAGGTACGGTCAGCGCTGGGCCGTGCCGAAATATACGTGTGCCATCAGTTTGTATGAGTGCTGCATCTACGCCATCAAGTGATGTGCCACTCATAAGCCCAATGGCGGTAAGGGGAGGAAGCAAAGACATAGTGTTAATGTGCCGCGTTTATATCCAGCCCGGTACGCAACTGGCCGGTTGGCACATCCCATAACAGAATCCGGTCGTGCCCCTGTTCTGTAACATGCAGGGCCAGCACGTTATCCCGCACACGTGTTACGCTTAACAGGTGTTCACCAGCAGGCAATGTAGCATGTGCCGTGGGAAGATTGGCAGATGGAGCCGCATCCGATAGCGCAACCGGCGGAAGGTTGGGCGGAGTGGGTTTACTACTCATGCGATGAATAAGTACGCCTGCCAATACGACAATGCCCACCACAATCAGCACACCCATGCCAATAACGGCCACAAGTAAGGCTTTGGGTGTTTTGTATTCCTGTGGTTCTTCCATCTTAAAGGGCCGCGCCTTCTGCAATGTGGCGTTTCATGCTTTGCACAACGGCTGCCAGACCATCAAAAATAGCCTGTCCAATCAGAAAGTGCCCAATATTGAGTTCTCGCAGTTCTGGCAGGCTGGCGATGGGGCCAACGTTTTCAAATGTCAGCCCATGGCCCGCATGTACTTCCAACCCAAGAGAGGCTGCTTGCGTGGCTGCAGCACGCAGGCGTTCCAGTTCTCCCGCTTTCCCTTCGGCATAAGCACCAGTGTGGAGTTCGACAACCTGTGCGCCTGTTTTGGCGGCAGCCTCTATTTGTGCGGGGGAGGGATCTATAAACAGTGAAACACGGATGCCTGTCTGTGCGAGTTTTTGCACCTTTGGTGTAAGTGTTTCTAGTTGCCCTGCTACGTTCAGACCACCTTCTGTGGTTAGTTCTTCACGCCGCTCGGGCACAAGGCAGCAGGCATGGGGGCGCAAGCCAAGGGCTATGCTAACCATTTCTTCTGTTGCAGCCATTTCCATATTAAGGGGAGCCGCAATTTCTGCACGCAGGCGTTCTAAATCTTTATCACGGATATGGCGTCTATCCTCACGCAGATGGGCGGTAATACCATCTGCACCAGCCTGAATAGCTAACAGGGCCGCAGCAACGGGGTCTGGATATGTGCCCCCACGTGCATTGCGAATGGTAGCCACATGATCAATGTTGACGCCAAGCCGGATAGCTGAAGTCATGCTGCGTTCCTTCTGTTGTGCGCAAGCTGTGCGGCCAACCGAATGGCAGCAACAAGGCTGCTTGGGTCTGCCTTGTTCTGGCCCGCAATGTCAAAGGCTGTTCCGTGGTCGGGCGATGTGCGGATAATGGGCAGCCCCAGCGTTACGTTTACACCTTCTGCCATATCCAGTGTTTTGAGAGGGATCAGCCCTTGATCATGATACATGCACAAAGCCACATCATAACGGCTGCGCGCTGCGGGTGTGAACATGGTATCTGGCGGCATGGGGCCTGTAATATCAAGCCCTTCCTGCTGTAAGGCTTTAATGGCTGGAATGATAATCTGTTGTTCCTCATGCCCCATCAAGCCGTTTTCCCCCGCATGAGGGTTTAATCCGGCCACGGCAATGCGCGGGGCTTTCAGGCCAAAATCGCGTTTTAGTCCAGTGGCAACTGTGCGAGCTGTTTTGATAATCAACTCTGTATTTAACTGCTCCAGCGCGTGCCGGAGGGAGACATGCACGGTAACAGGCACAACCTTGAGAGAGGGGCCAGCCAGCATCATCACTTCCTGTCCGGGCACATGGCACAGTTCTGCCAGATAGCTGGTGTGCCCCGGATGTTTGAACCCCGCGCTTTGAATAACCTCTTTGCTGATGGGGTTGGTGATAATAGCGGAGGCTTCACCATTCTGGGCTAATTCTACGGCCAGACGGATGCTTTCAATAACACTGGATGCATTCTGACGGTCTGGCTCTCCGGGAGCGGCAGGTGTTGCCAGCCGGAGGGGCAGCACGGGAATGGCGTGGGAAAAAATATCCGATCCCTGTTCCAGGTAGCGTACGGCCTGCACTGGGGCATGTTGCTCCAGAAGGGTGGGGTCTCCCACAAAAACAAAAGGGAGCTTGCTTTCGCGCAATATGCGCCATGCTTTTACAGTAATTTCAGGCGCAATACCTGCCGGGTCACCTTGTGTTAGAGCAAGCATGGGTTTCTTCCTTCAGCGCAGGAAAATACGGGTCTGTAAAGCAGAAAGGAAAACTTAGAAACGATCAGGCGTAAAGGTGCTGAGGAACTGATACAGCACATTAGGTGCAAAACCATATTCCACGGCCATAACCGCATCCGGGCTGAGAGCACGATACCATGCAGGATTAAAGTGATCAGACAGCGCAATGGAATTGGGTAGCGTATGTGCTGAATGAAGCAGGTTCATAAATGGCGTGAGGCTGTTCAGGTTCGGGTCAGCCGGTCTGTTTTGCATATAAATGTTTGGATCAAAAAACAGATGGCCCGAGCGCTTTTCCTGATCGCCAGATCGGAGGAAATGGTCATATCCATTTACAAAACCGCCAGCTTGCAGATTTTGCTCCGAAATATCGGGGTAGCGCTGAAGATAATAACGCTCGGAAAACAGGTAATGTGGAGAAAAACTTTTGTATCCCCCATTGCAGTAATGCTCAAAGCCAGAAACGCAGGTGCCGTTTGTAATGGCTTCTGCTGCCTCGGAGCAATTTACCCGGTACCATTCCTCGTTGAAATATCTGTTGGGTGAATGGCCGGAGGGCGCCCCTTCAACCTTGTACCATTGTTCAAGTTCCTGATCAGAAAAAGACAACAGAGCATCCATAATTGCGCCGTATTCTGCGCGGTACCAATTTGCATCAAAGGGGTACCATAAAGCTTCGGATGCTTTACTTGGCATAGTCTGTCATCTTTCGTTTTCAGGTATGGAAATCAAGAGGCCTGAATGCTGTTTTCAGCCTACAGCACGGCGGTTGCGCCACAATGCCGCAAAGTCAATCTGCTGCATGATAACGGGTAGGAAGCCTGCTTCCCGGCATAGAGTGGCCAGCATGTTGCGGGCAGCAGGGTAAAGAAGCCGAGGTGCTTCTATAAGAAGCAAGGTTTCAAAAGTTTCTGCTGTTGCATGTTGCAGCGTAAAGATACCTGCATAAGTCAGATTCACATCAAATAAGGGGACAACTTCTTCCCCTTCTCGTTGTGCAGGAAGGTGCCCCTGACAGCGCAAGATAAGTTCAACTTCAAAGTTTGGCTGGTTTTCACCCATTTGATGGGCACGTACATCTACAGAAACACCAAGGTGAGGGCGTTCTGTTACGCGTGAGTAAATGGCTGGTGCCCCAAGAACCTGAAATTCAACAGATTTAACATATTGGATTCCCATCATAACAGACGGCGCAGGAGATGTGTGAGATGCGCCGCCAAGTGAATCTGCAGTTTCGGTATTCATGATGGATGTCTGATCCTCAGGAGTAATGTCGCAAACAGAAATAGCTCATTATTCAGGAAAAATGAGCAAAACAATATAATCCACATCAGCCCTACCAGATTCAGACAGTTGCGGCGAGAGGAAACACAATAAACTTCTTTTCTGTTGTAGCTCTGGCAACTGTCTAAAAATGTGTGAAATATTTTATCATTAAGCTTGCGGTTGATGGTATCCAGTCGCTTGTTCTTTACGTGTGATACGGCTACGACTTGATGCCATGATCAGGCTGATAATTGTTGTCCCATTCCTGCTGGCGCTTGTGGTGTTCAGTGCCAGTAATCAGGATCCGCTCGATATGTGGTTGCTGACATATAGCTGGAAGTCTTCAGCTGGTGTGTTGGCGCTGTTGGTAGCTGCTGTTGCCTTTTTGCTGGGTGCTTTCTGTTTGTGGACGGCAGAATTCAGGCAACGCCGGCGTGCGCGCAAGGCAGAGCAACATGTAAAAGAGCTGGAAGCGCAGCTTGCGCAAGTGCAGGCCGTATCCAGCATGCCAGTGGCCCCAGCGCCCGTAGCCGTAGCGACTCCGCCTGTTTCTCCTGCAAATGGAGCAGAGCCACATGTCTGATACAGCAAGGCAAACAGGTTTGATTGTGGCGTTGGATACGCAGGACCCGGCGCAGGCCAAAGCATGGGCGCATGCGGTGCAAGGTGTTGCGGGCGTTATCAAGCTTGGTATGGAATTTGCTTATGCAGCAGGCTTTCAGGCTGTGGCAGATGTGGCCGGGCAGAGGCCTTTATTTCTGGATCTTAAGCTGCACGATATTCCCAATACTGTGGGGGCCGCTGTAAAAGCGCTTTCTCATTTGCGCCCCCGTATGCTGACACTGCATGCGGTTGGCGGTGCAGAAATGATGAAAGCTGCACGCAAGGCATGTGATGAGGCTTTTCCGGAAGGGGAGCGCCCATTACTGCTGGCTGTAACTGTGTTGACCAGTATGGATGATCAGGCCTTGGCAGAAGTAGGTGTGCCGGATGATACGCGCACGCAGGTTTTGCGCTTGGCACATCTGGCAATGAAGTCCGGGATGGATGGATTGATCTGCTCCGCTCATGAACTCAAGGCACTGCGAGAAGCTTTGGGTGACAAGCCTGTGTTGGTAACGCCAGGTATTCGGCCCGCAGGAGCAGCTAAGGGTGACCAGAAACGCGTTATGACGCCTGCGGAAGCACGCGCTGCCGGAGCAGACTGGATTGTGGTGGGAAGGCCCATAACTCAGGCCGCAGATCCAGCAGCAGCAGCAGCAGCTATTGCTGCGGAACTAGCGGCATAAATCTGCGGCATGTAGCTGGAGTAGGTTATGAGCAGCGTTCGGACAGGCGTAAAAATCTGTGGCATTACAGAAGAAGCAGGGCTGGAAGCCTGCATGAAATATGGTGCAGATTGGGTTGGCTTTGTTTTTTTTGAACGCTCTCCTCGCTATATAAATGCATTGCGGGCAAAGGCTTTAGCTGCCCGGGTTACAGGCAGCATCAAGAAAGTCGGGCTCTTTGTACGCCCTGACGATGCTGATTTGGAACGCGTGTTGGATCAGGTCGATCTAGATATATTGCAGCTTTATACAACGCCTGAACGTGCCTTGCAGATACAAGCCAAGTTTGGGCTGCCTGTTTGGTTATCCATTCCTGTTGCCACACAGGCTGACTTACCACAGCAAAGCATAGTGGAACGGCTTTTGGTTGAGCCTAAGCCCCCAGCTAATGCAACACGCCCGGGTGGTAATGCGCAGCGCTTGAACTGGGATATGCTGCATGGTTGGAAGCCTGCTTATTTGTGGATGTTGGCTGGGGGGCTAAATTCCGAAAATGTAGGACAAGCTGTTGCAACAACCGGAGCACCCGCGGTGGATGTTTCATCTGGGGTTGAAAGTGCGTCTGGCATTAAGAATCCGGATGCAATTGCGCGTTTTATCCATAATGCGCGCGCTTCAGCCGTTGGTTGAGATAAAAACTTTATTTTTTCCGCTTTAGGTCTTGCCTGTTCCGAAAATTTTGCTATTACCTCTCTCGCGTCGGAGAGATGGCCGAGTGGCTTAAGGCGCACGCTTGGAAAGCGTGTGTACGTTAATAGCGTACCGAGGGTTCGAATCCCTCTCTCTCCGCCATAACGTAATCTTCCCCTAAAAATAGTCAGTTCAATTGAGCTGTAGAGTTACAGTGTTTTGTGATGTTGTTTCGTATTACAAGATACATACAATATTTTCCGATGCCCTAATGCTGAGGCGCACGGCATTTGTTTCCAGCTTATTGTCTGCTGAAGGACCACATGGCCTTCCATGCCATGTTCAATGCCCATTGTTAGATGCTAGAAAACTCGGGAGCATCGGGCAGGAACTGTTCGTTGATAATGGGAGCGCGCAAGGGAGTCGTCTAAATAAGGCCTTTTCGCTTCCGGTTTAATTTAGTAAGCGCATATGAAATTCTAATTAGAGATTTCTGTAATTATGCGCAAAAATGGCCATCCCGAACAATCTGTTGGTAATCCTCGTAAGCAGAATACTGGCCAGATATTGGATGCCGCAGAAAAAGTTTTTGCAATTCATGGTTTAAGCGGCACACGCATAGATGACATAGCCAAAGCATGTGAGCTGCCAAAGGCAAATGTCCTGTATTATTTCAAAACAAAAGAGACACTTTATCAGGCAACTTTAGAACGGTTTTTAGAAAATTGGCTGGGAGATGCCAATATTCATCTTTCAGCAGATATGAAGCCGCAAGAAGGTTTGCAGAGCTACATTCAGGCTAAAATGTTATTTTCGCGTCAGCGTCCAGAAGCTTCTCGCCTTTTTATGCATGAGCTTTTAGCTGGTGGGGAGCAGATCCAATCTTTCCTACGAGAAACACTTAAGCCTCATGTGGAGGATTTGGCGGTCATATTTGCTACATGGCATGAGAAGGGACTTATCAAGAAGATAGATCCCTTTCATTTCATGTTCATGCTTTGGGCGATGACTCAGTCTTATGCAGATATGCAGGTGCAATTTGCAGCAGTTTTAGGACAAAAACACCTTACAAAACGCGATTTTGAAACGGGCACAGAAACGATTACGCAGTTGGTTGCTTCAATCTGTATTGATACGAAAGAAGAGAGCTGAGTAATATTTGTGCAAGCATGCCAATAACAAAACCAAAAAAGCATGAAAAATTTCGCATACTTGCCAAGCTGGGTAAGAAAATAAAAAGAACGCCGCATCCAGTGCCAATAAGAAGCGAAAGCAAAGAAATAAGATTAAAGCCAGATTTATACCAGTAAACGTTGCTTTGATCTGATGAATACAAGGCATCAGTAATGATAATTTGTTTTTTTATAATATAGTAATCACTTAAAATAATGCCGATAAGAGGTGTAATGAATGTTCCTAAAACATCAAGTGTTAGGTGAATAAGTTCTGGCCGTGCGTATAAATTCCATGGTGTAAACAAAATAGCGCCTACCGCAGCAATAAGTCCCCCCTTGCGCCAGGAAAGGTGGTGAGGTGCCATATTAGAAAAATCAAAAGCTGCAGATACAAAGTTGGCTGAAATATTGATACCGATTGTGGCTGCCACAATGGTTATGACACCAACAATAGCTGTTCCGAGGCTTGTGGTTTTTACGGCCGTTTCTACAGGATCAAAAATCATATGCCCGAATACGGGAAGTGTAAGTGTTATAGTAACGAGTGTAAGAAGTGAGAAGGCAAGAAAATTAAAAGGTAATCCCCAAAAGTTTCCACGATGTATAGAGTGCAGGCTGGTACCGTAGCGTGAAAAATCTCCAAAATTCAAAATAATAGGAGCAAAAAAAGCGAGTATTAAGGACATAGCATTCATAATGCCGGAAGTATGCGCAAGAAGGCTGATGGGTTCATGAGGGGTGAAAAATTGGAAAGAAAGGTGCCAGCCTGTTTTAGAAAGGAGCCACATATCTAGTAGGACCATCAGGCCATAAATAACGGGGCCTGCCCAATCTATAAAATGGCGTATAGCGTCCATTCCATTCCAGAACACAAGGGTTTGTAAGCTCCATACTGTAAGAAAGGCAAACCATCCCACATAGGATAATCCTAGCAAACCATGTTGTGTGCTATCAGCCCATGGTTCCAGAATAGGCCAGATTTTTAGAACGAGAATAACCAAGGCGTTCGATGCTAACCATGTTTGGATGCCATACCATCCAACGGCTATAATTCCACGTATGAGCGCTGGAATAATGGCACCATACACGCCAAAGGTCATACGTGCGATAACAGGGAAGGGAGCACCTGTTTTAAAGCTGGGTGCGGCCATAAGGTTGCAGGCTAATTGTACGAGTAGGATAGCAAAAAGTAGGGCTGCAAATACATCGTATAGTGGAAGGCCTAAAGTGAATAAACTTCCAACGGTGATGTATCCTGCTACACTATGAATGTCTGACATCCATAAAAACAGATAATCTTTCCATTGCCATGTGCGTGTAGCAGATGGTGCTAAGTCTTCGTTTATTAAACGATTATCATGTGTTGCATGATGTGTTCCACCCATAATGCTTTCCTACATTACGATTCGAATCCGAAATATATTATTGACCAATTAGTCAGAATAACAATACGATTTCGATACAAAATATCATTTGCCCTTTAACGATTGGAAAACAGAAAGGCAGCCCTCTCATGCTTCATGTTAAAGGCGGAACACTTGTTACGGCAGAAGGCAGTATGCGGGCGGACATCCTGTGTGGCCCGGATGGAAAAATTGCTCATGTAGCAAACACGATAGAAACACCAACAGGCTGCGATGTTGTGGATGCCGCGGGGTTATTGGTAATGCCGGGAGGTATAGACCCGCATACCCATATGGAAATGCCTTTTATGGGCACAATAGCAAGTGATGATTTTTATACTGGAACAGCTGCAGGCTTAGCTGGTGGAACAACAAGTATTATTGATTTTGTTATTCCTGATTCCAGAACATCCTTGCTGGATGCATGGAAGGCGTGGCGACAAAAAGCGCAGAAATCTGCAGCAGATTATGGATTCCATGTTGCGATCACACATTGGAATGATCAAATTTACCACGATATGAAAACTCTTGTAGAGCAATGCGGGGTGAATTCATTCAAACATTTCATGGCCTATAAAAATGCATTGATGGTGGAAGATGAGGCCTTTTTGCATTCAATGCGGCGTGCAGCAGAATTAGGTGCAATTTGCACGGTGCATGCTGAAAATGGGGACGCGGTTGCTTATTTGCAGCAAGATTTATTGTCTGAAGGGCGCATAGGGCCGGAAGCGCACCCGGTATCACGGCCTCCTGCAGTAGAGGGTGAGGCTGCGTATCGGGCCATTACTTTGGCTGGGTTGCTTGGGGTGCCTATCTATATAGTGCATGTTTCAACGCAAGAAGGTGTGAAAGCTATTTCAGAAGCACGATTGCGCGGGCAAGAAGTATACGGAGAAGTGTTGCCCCAGCATTTGGTGTTTGATGAAAGCGTTTATGAGGGTTCTGATTGGTTGAAAGCGGCACAGTATGTCATGAGTCCTCCCTTTAGGCCCCAACATCATCAGGCTGCCTTATGGGGAGGGATGATGTCTGGGCAGTTACAAACTACAGCGACAGATCATTGCTGTTTTTGTGCACCTCAAAAAGAGATGGGCAAAAGGGATTTTACCCGCATCCCGAACGGTACGCCTGGGATTGAGGATAGGATGAGTATTTTATGGCATTATGGAGTGAAAACAGGAAAATTAACGCCTCAACAGTTTGTGGCTTTAACATCTACAAATACTGCGCAAATTTTTAATATATATCCGCAAAAAGGTAGTTTATCGGTAGGAGCAGATGCCGATATCGTACTATGGGATCCCGATGCAGAACGGACAATTTCTGCAAAAACACATCACCAAAATGTTGATTATAATATTTATGAAGGAATGACGGTAACAGGCATTGCCCAAAAAACAATTAGCAAAGGCTGCCTTGTCTGGAATGAAGGGGATTTACGTGCAATGCGTGGGGCGGGCCAGTATATTGCACGCCAGCCAAAAAGCAGAAACGTTCGCAAACCGCTTTAAGCAGAAGGTAGGTTTGCAGAATTCATAGAGTCTTCGTTAAAAGCAAAAGGTAAACAAGCATAGCGTTTACCTTTTGTAATAGGCCGTACCGCATGTAAAAGCGCACTGGAAAAAATAAGTGCTCCTCCAGCAGGAGGACGAAAACCTTGATCAGAAAATTCAGGAAAGGTTAGTTCACCACCTTCAAAAGTATTATTTAGATTAATGGAAATTGCAAAAAGTCTATGTTTGGCTCCATCTACTGTATTGTCTCTGTGTGGAGCAAAGTGCCCGTTATGTGCGGCATCATAACAACTTACAATCATACGATCCATGCCAGTTACAGTGCATTGAAAAGCTTTACGAATTTCAGGAACAACACGCCTAATAATACGAGCTTGTAAACCTCTGATTAAGTTTTGATTTTGTATTTTACAATCATAACGACGTTTAAACAGCGGATCTAATTTTTCTATAGTTAATCCGTTTGCATTTTTTGTAAGCACACCAGATGGAAGCGGTGCATTGTGATGATAGTAATGTATAAGGGCATGACAAAAATCTTCTTCAAGAACATCATTTAATAAAAGTGCTGGAATAGGGGTGTTTTGAGAAGATGGGTTATTTTTTAAGTAATTTTTAATAATTTCATATGTAATGGAATTGTGTGGAAGAACTTCTTTTATTCTTAACATCGGGTCTGTTATGACGCATGTAATATCATCAACATTAATACCAAAAATATTATGCACAGTGCAATCTAAGTCATAAATATAGTAAAAATTATCGCTCTTTATATTTTTATCCTGCAAGGATGTTGTAACAACAAAAATTTCTATAGGAACGGATATTTTTAATTCTAGTATCTTCTGTAGTGCATCTATAATTTTGTGTGTAACAAGTGTTTGGGCGGCGGGAACGAACATAAGAATATTATATTTTCCTGCGGCCATATCAAAGCTGTAATACCCCCAATTTGTAGAGCACTTTTGGGTAAAAATAGGGGCGGGATCTCCGGGAAGAATCATAGGATAATCCTTATTACATCAAACAGTTTTTAAGAACTTACTAGATATAAGAGCGAAGTTTCAATCATAATTCAGTTTCCTAATAAGCATGATGCACGAAAGACACAGGTCTGCAAAACTTAACCAAGCATTCAGATTTATATTGCGAATCCGAAACGTTAAAACATAACGTTTCTGTGTCCCTGCTATTTGTCCTGTTTGTCAGAGCTGAGAAAAAACATGCCCCATCCTCGTTTTTCAGTTGTTCATTTTCTCTTAGCTGGAACTATCTGTAGTTCAATTGCGTTGGAAAGTGCTGCGTTTGGCCAATCCGTGTCACATCCTGCAAAAACAGTAAGGGCACAGCCTAAAAATACCAGTAAGAAAATAACATCACCTAAAAAACTAGGTGCGGTTGAAGCTAAAGGTAGTCCTGAAGAAGTTCACGTAGGTGGACATGCATTATCTGCCCAGGGAGTGACACGTCGTGCCCCTGGTGGAGGATTGATGCGCCTAGAGACCAGAGCAGGAACTATTCAGTCTGTTACGCGAGATTTCATTGCCAAACAGCCACCATCAGCTAATCCTGTTCAGGTTTTGGCCCTAACTCCCAGTGCGTTTGTTACACTGACAGAACCCTATGGTATTGCTGGTGGCAACCTCATGTTGCGTGGTTTGCCGGGTGACCACGTAGGCTGGATTTATAACGGAGCTCCTGTAAATGATGTGGGAGATGGTGGCTTTTACGCAAACCAGACATCCGATGGTGATAATCTGAAATCAGTTTCTTTGATGCCAGGTTCAGTCGATATTGATACTCCGAGCATCTCTGCCGCAGCGGGGAGCGCATATGCAGAACTTATAGACCCTTCTCATAGAAGGGGAGGTTTTGTAGATTTTTCCTACGGCTCTTACAATATGCACCGTGAATTTATCCGCCTTGAAAGTGGAGACATAGGAAACAGTGGTGTAAGAGCATTTGCTTCCTTTTCTAACACCGAGGCAGATAACTGGCGTGGTCCAGGAAAGTTCACGCGTAAGCATGTAGATTTCAAAATGATCAAGGAGTTTACGCCAGAAAGCCGTTGGACTATCAACGCTAGCTATAACACCAATGTGCTACAGCTTGATGAAAATCCTACAAAAGAACAGTTTGATGAATATGGGAAAAATTATGATTACGATTCCCATTACCATCAGAATAACAAAACAAATTATTATAAATATGGCCTAGATGCTTTTCAAAATTTGATCGCTTCAGCACCTTTGTCTGTTAAATTGGCAGAAGGTTTGCGCTTTGATGATACGCCATACCTTTGGTGGGGGTCTGGAACCATCGGTGGGGTAAGCACAGTTGAGGATGGTAAAACGTATTCAGGAACGCAACCTGTTGATGTAGATGTGGCAAACGGTACAAATGTTTATACACCACTGTATTTCAGTTACCATCGTACGGGTAATAATGCCAAAATGACATGGACAAAAGGCATTAATACCTTAACCTTTGGGTGGTGGTATGAATGGTCTCGTACAAATCAATCCACCCCTGTGTCCTACATCAATCAGGCAGACGGTGGACCTGCAAATATCTACGGAGATTATGGCCCACATATCTATCGTACATCTGATGGAAATCGCTGGTACCTCAATGACCACAATACGTTTACTCAGGTAAACATGTTGTATTTGGGTGACCGGGTGAAGTTGCTACATGATAAGCTAGAATTACAAGCGGGTATAAGGTTGGCCATGGTCAACCGTAAGGTAGATAGCTATGTGCCGAATATTCAGCAACATCGTGGGCAGAATGTTTTTGAACCATTGCCGCAGTTTAGTGCCAGTTACAAATTTAATGATCATCATCAAATATATGTTCGCGGCGCCACAAACTTTAAAATGCCCAATAATAACACCATGTTTGAGTTGTATAATATTGATGGCAGCATGTCTACGGCACCATCTGGTAATGTAAAACCGGAATATGCCATTAATGAAGAAATAGGTTATCGATATCATGATGATCTTCTCATCGGTGAAATTTCTTTCTTTAACTACAATTTTACCAATAGGCAGATGGGAGTTCTGAGCTATTTTGGTAGTGCTCCAATGTCTACAACAATGAACGTAGGCAACCAGACATCCCGTGGTGTAGATATCCAAATTGGAACACGACCTATTTTTGGCCACTTCCGACCCTATATGAGTTTTGAGTATCTTGATGCAACAATGGATTCCAACATCCAGTACCTCAATGATTACCTACGCACAAAAGGCAAGCGTCCGGTAGGTACCCCACACGAAATGGGAGCTTTGGGTGTAGATTGGGATAACGGGCATATTTTTGCTAACCTAAATCTTAAATATATTGGTTCTCAGTATTCTACCTTGATGAATGATGAAAAACTGCATCCGTATATTATGGATACAGTTACTCTTGGTTATAGATTTTCCAATAAATGGTATCTGCGATCCCCCCAAATTCAGCTGAACTTTCAAAATCTTGCGGGCTCGTTATATCGGAACGGAGTGTATTCTATGTCTCCATTTGCCCATGCAACAACAGGTGTCTACGGCACGCAATTCGCATCAGGAACAGCACCAACTTATACATTATCACCTGGGTTTGCGGTTTCGTTTTCAGTATCAACGGGTTTCTAAAATTTATACTGATTTTTTAAATTAAAAGCTGACTAAATGGTCAGAAAAATGTTGCGGGAACGAACCTAAATAACCTACCATTCTGGTATCGGGGTTTAACGGGAAATCTTCTGATGCGTGTCTTGGATATAAAGAATAGTCGCTTAACAGAGGAGCAGCTCCAGAAAAATTTTTCGGATGCTCATCCTCCTCTTACTCATGAACAGGCTTTGGTAGAGGCAGAACGTTGTTTTTACTGTTATGATGCGCCTTGCACAGAGGCCTGCCCAACAAGCATTGATATTCCAGAATTTATACGCGCTATTGCCACAGATAATATGCAAGGTTCAGCACATACTATCCTAAAATCCAATATTTTAGGTGGATCATGCGCACGTGTTTGCCCAACTGAAATTCTGTGTGAACAGAAGTGTGTTCATAATATTCGGGAAGAAGGAAAGCCAATCCGTATCGGTGCCTTGCAACGGCATGCTACGGATTGGCAAATGGAGCATGGTGGCCAGCCATTTGTCCGTAAACCTTTAACTGGCCGTAAAATTGCGATTATAGGGGCAGGACCGGCTGGGCTTGCATGTGCACATCGCTTGGCACTGCACGGCCATGATGTTGTGATTTTTGATAAGCATGATCTGCCGGGCGGTTTGAATGAATATGGTGTGGCTGCCTATAAGCTTGCAGATGATTTTGCACAGAAAGAAGTAAGTTTTCTATTTGATATTGGTGGTATCTCGTTTGTAGGTGGTAAAATATTAGGAGTAGATTTTATCCTTGGTGATCTACAGCGAGACTACGACGCAGTTTTTCTTTCTCTAGGTTTAGCTGGGGCACGCCAGTTGGAAATGGAAGGAGAGACGCTGGAAGGTATTCAGGATGCTGTTTCCTTCATTAAAACATTACGATCTAATAATAAAAAGAATGTTCCAGTAGGTCGGCGTGTTGTTGTGATTGGGGGAGGGAATACAGCGGTAGATGCGGCTGTACAAGCTCGTAGGTTGGGTGCAGAGGAAGTTACACTTGTTTACCGCCGTGGTGCAGAAAACATGTCTGCCACTGTTGTGGAGCGAGAATGGGCGCAAACCAACGGGGTAACCGTACGCTTGTGGGCTGCGCCAATCCAGATTGTTCAAGAAGATGGTGTGTTGGCGGGAGTTGAATTTGCCAAGGGTCACAGCAATTCAGATGGGAAAGTTATATATAGCGCAGATGATACATTTTTTATTCCTGCGGATATGCTGCTGAAGGCAGTTGGGCAGGTTTTCCATCGCGATCCCGTTAGCGCTGAAGATATTGAAATCCACAATGGACGTATCGTTGTGGACGCGCATTATCGCACCAGTATGCGGGGTATTTATGCTGGGGGAGATTGCACACCAGGCGAAGACTTAACGGTTGCTGCGGTGCGGGATGGCCGAGATGCGGCAGAAGCTATCAATATAGCTCTACAAAAAGATGTATGAGCAGGAGAGACTTCAATGGCTAATTTAAAAACATGCTTTGCCGGAATTAAGTCTCCTAATCCGTTTTGGCTGGCATCTGCACCTCCAACCGATAAGGAATATAACGTTCGCCGCGCTTTTGAGGCCGGATGGGGCGGGGTTGTATGGAAAACATTGGGGGAAGATCCTCCGGTGGTCAATGTAAGCTCCCGCTACGGATCTCTTGATTACAATGGTGCAAGAATGATTGGCTTGAATAATATCGAGCTTATTTCTGATCGTCCATTGGCCGTAAATATTGCAGAAATTAAATCTGTTAAAAGGGATTATCCGGATCGTGCTGTTGTTGTCAGCTTGATGGTGCCTTGCCAAGAGGAAAAATGGAAAGCTATTCTTCCTATTGTTGAAGAAACGGGTGCTGATGGTATTGAATTGAATTTTGGTTGTCCGCACGGCATGTCAGAGCGCAATATGGGTGCAGCTGTCGGGCAGGTTCCCGAATATGTTGAAATGGTAACGCGCTGGTGTAAACAAAATACACGTATGCCTGTTATTGTTAAACTTACGCCTAATATAACAAATATTCTTATGCCGGCTCATGCAGCAAAACGTGGTGGAGCTGATGGTGTTTCTCTTATTAACACGATCCAGTCTGTTATTGGTGTAGATTTGGATGCCATGGCCCCCATGCCTGTTGTAGGCGGGAAAGGTACACATGGTGGTTATTGTGGGCCAGCAGTTAAGCCTATAGCATTGCGCATGATTGGTGAAATTGCTCGAGATCCTGAAATGGCTGGCATGCCTATTTCTGGTATTGGTGGTATTGGAACATGGCGTGATGCAGCAGAATTTTTGGCAATGGGATCAACCACTCTGCAGGTTTGCACTGCCGCCATGCATTACGGTTTTCGTATTGTAGAGGATATGATAGATGGTTTGTCTGCATGGATGGATCAGAAGGGATATGTTGATATTCCTTCAGTAAGTGGCCAGGCTATTCAAAAATTTGTTCCATGGAACACGCTTAATCTTAAATTCAAAACAATCGCCAATATTGATCAGGATGCTTGTGTGCGTTGTGGCTTGTGCCATATTGCTTGTGAGGACACATCACATCAGGCAATTTCTAAAGCCCGTGTAAATGGTGAGCGCCATTACGAGGTTATTGAAGAAGAATGCGTAGGGTGCAATCTGTGTGCGCATGTTTGTCCGATTGATGGGTGCATTACCATGGAACCTCAACCTGAAGAAGGTGAACTGACATGGAACGAACATCCTAATAACCCAATGAAAATTTCTGCATAATTAAAATATATCGTCAGATATTAAGGAGAAAATCTGTGTCTGATTTGGTAAAAAATAGCAATCTGCACATTGATGGCACTGCCCTTTGGGCGGATCTGATGGAAACGGCAAAGTTCGGAGGAACAGAAAAGGGCGGTGTGCGCCGTTTAACCTTAACCAAGGAAGACAAACTGGTGCGTGACTGGTTTGTGCACACCTGTCAGAGCTTGGGGTGTGAAGTTTCTTATGATTCCATGGGTAATCTTTTTGCGCGGCGCCCTGGGCAGGATAATGATTTACCTCCTATCACTATGGGAAGCCATTTAGATACACAGCCTACAGGTGGAAAATTTGATGGTATTTTGGGTGTATTAGGTGGCTTGGCTGTTTTGCGTACGCTTCATCAGTCTGGATATGTTACACGACATCCTATTGAGTTGATTAACTGGACAAATGAAGAAGGATCTCGCTTTTCACCTCCTATGATGTGCTCTGGTGTTTTTGCGGGTATCTTTACAGAAGCCGAAGTTCTGGAAAAAAGAGATCGGTCAGGTATCCGTTTTGGTGATGAACTTGAGACCATCGGATATCGGGGGGAAGAGGTTTGCGGGCAACATCCTATTTCTGCTTATTTTGAATTACATATTGAACAAGGGCCTATTTTAGAATCAGAAGACAAAACAATAGGCATTGTAACGGGTATTCAGGGAGCCCGTTGGTATGAGGTAACCGTGCATGGTAAGGATGCTCATGCAGGTTCAACACCAATGATATTAAGGCAAGATGCATTGGTTGCAGCCGCTGGTATGATTGAGGCTGTAAGTAAAGTTGCAAAAGCACACGGGCCCAGCGCGGTAGGAACCGTAGGACTTATTGAAAATAGACCCAATAGTAGTAACGTGGTCCCCAGTGAAGTCTTTTTCACGGTAGATATTAGAGACCCAGATGATGCGGTTGTTCTGCGTATGGAGCAAGAGCTTAAAGAATTGATGGAAAAAATTGCAGCAGATAATAACGTAACAGTTGATATCGTGCAGATATGGGATGCTCCGGCAGTTCACTTTGATCCGTCCTGTATTGATATGGTGGACCAGGCAACGCAGGAAAAGGGTTATACCGCACGTCGTATCGTGTCCGGGCCTGGCCATGATGCAGGTTATTTGGCTCATGTTGCGCCAACGGCAATGATTTTTGTGCCTTGCAAAGATGGGCTTAGCCACAATGAGGAGGAAAGTATTTTGGAAGAGGATGCAGAAAAAGGAGCCAATGTTCTTCTTGGCGCAATTTTAAAGGCTGATGTTGCACTGAATTCTAAGTAGCAGACAAATTATTTTAATAATTCATGAGGATGCAGGAATACACTCTTGCATCCTTATTTGTGTGAATATGCACATGTGATATTTTTTAGAAATGAATATAATTCCTTATTATCTGAGAGAGTTACGTTAAAGCGAAACCATTGTGATGATGCTTGGTTCGGCCGAAATAGATATCCAGGGGCTAAAAGAATATTATTTTCGGCTGCTATTTGTGTAATTTTTAAAGGAGATATATCACATGTAAAGCGTGCCCAAATAAATAACCCTCCCATCGGTCTATTATAAATCTTGAGACCAGAACATTTGAGGGCATTTGATACTTTCTTTTGGTTTTGAAAGAGTTGTTCACGCAAGTCTGATAAATGGGTAACGTATAAACCACTTTTTAAAATATTATGTACAATCATTTCGTTTATTTGTGGTGTTGTGAGGCTAATTGACATTTTGTAAGAAAGTATTTTTTGCGTTATTGTGGGAGGCGCAATAATATAGCCAACCCGCAGCCCTGGTCCGATAGTTTTTGAAAAACTTCCTATATGTATAACATTACTATTATTTTGTGATAAGCAGGGCTGTCTAATTGGTGCAAGATCAAGAAATATATTATCTTCGATCAAAATCAGACCAATTTTTTTTGAAATTTCGTTAATTTTATTAATATTATCAAGAGATGTACAAATACCCGTCGGATTATGTAAAACTGATGTTGTTACCATAACACGGGCTTTTGTTTGATGCTGTATTTTTAACAGGGCATCAATATCTGGTCCCTCTTTGGTGTATGGAACACCAACAGCATGTAGGTTAAGGTTTTTGAGCAAAAGGTAGAGGTTGCAATAACCAGGGTCATCAACCAGAACGATGTCTCCGGGTTGTGTGCATGCCCGTAAAGAAAGTTCAAGAGCTTGGCTGGCTCCATGTGTAAGGGTAATGGCGTTTTCTATTGTGTGTATATTTCTACGCTCTAGAAGTTGGCGAATATCTGTTCGCAAGGGTCGTAACCCAGCAGGATCTCCATATTCCATAAGAGAGGGAATTAAATTTGATTGTGCAATGCGTTTTAAAGATTTTTGGATAGATGATGTAAATATTTGTTGTTCGGAAAGCCACCCGCCCCCAGCTTTAATATGTGGTGATGTATCTTCATAAGCATGCTGTAAGAGCCAATCTGGATTGAATGATGATTGTGTATATGAAAGTGGTATAGGTGTTTTTGTTACATAATATCCACTACGGTTTTTAGATTGAATATATCCATTTTCAGATAGTTTATTATATACATTAGCCGCCGTTACATGGCTGATAGAGTAGAGGTCTGCCAACGTTCTTATGGAAGGAAGGCGCTCTCCGGCAGTTATATGCCCTTGTTCAATTTCTCTTTGTATAAAATGAAAAATCTTGTTTGTGAGCGTCTCTTTTTCTCTTAATTTAGATTGAAGAAAGAGAGGGTGGGAAAGGGGCATTTCATACCTGTACAGATTCCAGATGAGATGGTGATTCTGTACATATCATAACACTTGGTATTTTGTTACGGTTATTTACTGACTTCCGTGTAGGGCGGCAGTTCGAACACATCATTATGATGGAATCCATGCTATGGTAGACATGAGCAGCAATTTTGATTCTGTAAACGAAGCGCGTAAAGGCACTTACTGGCAACCTTTTACAAGCAACAGATTATTGCGTGCCAATCCAGAACCTAAGATGCTTACAAAAGCTGATGGTATTTATTATACGTCTATCAATGGCACGCGTTTGCTGGATACGCTTTCGGGCCTATGGTGTACGCCTCTGGGGCATGCTCATCCACGCATTGCAGAAGCTGTTAAAACACAGGTGGAAACCTTGGACTTTGCTCCAAGTTTCCAGATGACGCACCCTGGTGCCATAAGTCTTGCTGAGCGTATTGCGGCACTCGCCCCTGAGGAGATGAATCATGTGTTTTTTGCGAATTCTGGTTCAGAGGCTGTTGATACGGCATTGAAAGTAGCCTTAGGGTTTCATCGTATTAAAGGTGAAGGCAACCGCTTTCGTATGATAGGGCGTGAGCGTGGGTATCATGGTGTTGGGTTTGGTGGGATGTCCGTTGGAGGCATTGTATCCAACCGCAAAATGTTTGCGCCATGCATGATGCCAGGGGTGGATCATCTCCGGCATCCGTACGAACCAGAATATGCTGCTTTTTCACATGGTCAGCCAACATGGGGGGCGGAACGTGCAGAAGATTTACTGCGATTAGTTGCATTGCATGATGCTTCTACAATTGCTGCTGTTATTGTAGAGCCAGTGCAAGGATCAACGGGGGTATTGGTTCCTCCCGTAGGATATTTGGAGCGTTTGCGCGAAATTTGCACACAAAACGGTATTCTTCTTATCTTTGATGAAGTTATTACCGGGTTTGGGCGTATGGGGGCTCCGTTTGCTGCTCAGAGATTTGGTGTAAAGCCAGATATCATTACTTTTGCCAAGGCTGTTACAAATGGCGTGGTGCCTATGGGAGGTGTGATTGTTACGGATGAAATTTACAACACATTTATGACAGGTCCTGAAAGTGCCATAGAATTTTGTCATGGATATACATATTCTGGGCATCCTTTAGCAGCGGCTGTCGGGCATGTTGTGCTTGATATTATGGAAAGTGAAGATATTTTTGCCCGTGTACGTGCTCTGGAGCCTATTCTGGAAGAAGAAGTACACAGTCTAAAAGATCTTTCCTGCGTCTCTGATATTCGTAACATTGGTTTGACTGCTGCCGTAGATATGAAGCCAATAGAGGGCAAAACGGGTGCACGATGGTCCGCTGTGTTTGAAGAAGGCCTGCGCCAAGGGCTTTTACTCCGTTGTACAGGGGATACAGTTTCTTTTGGTCCTCCTTTCGTTGTGTCAGAGCAGGAATTGCGAGGTATGATTGCCTCTTTCCGTAAAGTGCTTGAAACTGTTGGTGAATAAATATTTTTTGTTCAATTAGTTTTATAAGGAAATTGTTATGCCTCTCCTTCACTTCCATCTTGTTAAAGGCCGCAATCCAGAAGAAATTCGCACACTATTAGATGCTGCGCATGGGGCCATGCTGGCAGCGTTTAAGGTGCCAGAGCGTGATCGGTATCAGATTGTTTCTGAACATGATTCTAACCATATGGTTATTGAGGATACCGGGCTGGGTATTCCGCGCACAAATAAGTTTGTGTTGCTTCAGGTTACGTCTCGGCCACGTTCTAAAGAGCAGTTTGCAGAGTTTTACCGCCTGTTGGCAGAAGCATTGCAGCAAAAATGCGGTATAGAGTCGTCAGATTTAATGGTTTCTGTTGTGGAAAATTCTGCTGAACATTGGAGCTTTGGATATGGGCGCGCGCAATTCTTAACGGGCGAACTCTAAGGTTATTATTTGTATTATACAACTCATCTGCCTATTCCTATGCGCTGCCAGACAGTGCTGCAGGGAAATAAGAATTTACTGAAAGGCGCTGAAGAAAAACCCCCACTCATGAGTGGGGGTTTTTGTAGGAAAATCATGAATAAGGGAAATGACCTGAGTTCTGTAGTGCCAGTTAGTATAATGCATTAAAGGCAAATTGTGGTGATACAACGCGGGATGTGTTATGCCCCGCATAATACACGGAAACACCAGCAATAACGCCATAATTAGGTGTCCAGTTGTATTCTAGCGCTGGGGCAACCTGCCAATCTCCCGAACCGGAACTCAGTTCATCTACTTTCAAACCAGAAGTATAATGGCCTTTTAAGCGGGTGCCATTAGCCCAATCTCGTGCCACGTCAATTGCAAAAACCCATCTCTGTGTAATGCCATATTCCAAGGAAAACCCTGCTTCACCATACATGCCGGGCTGTCCATGACCGCGAAAACCGCGTGTGGTGCCATAACTGGTAACATCTCTTAGATGAGCAGAATTAAGAGCGCGCCGGAAGGTTGCCCATAACCGTAACCGCAGCTCATGGTTATTGGGCATGGTGTATGTGGATTGTTCAGTTAATGTTGCGCGATATGTGTAAACGCCGCTGCCAACGCCATCCTGTGAGCGTCCTAGGTGAGAGTAATCACCCGTAGGAAAAGAAACGCCGGTAATAAGGTTGAGTGTGGGAATAAACCGTTTGGGGTCTGCCGTAAGATAGCGCCACATGAGATCAACTGGCACATCTCCAATTTTCAGGCCGCTACTGGTTGTATCTCCATGCTTCCACCGGTAGCTGATGGCTGGCGTGGTCTGAATGCTCAGGTAATCCGTTAAGGCGTATCGGTAAATGGTAAAGCTGGTAACCGATTGCTGACGCGGGGAGGACATGGGCACATTGTTATTGTGCGGACCGATCATACCTGAAGGCACAGAGTAGTACATATAAGGTTCTAAAAGAAACATGCCCTGTTTAGAGAGGGGGCCTGAAGGAGAAACTAGAGACCCAGTGTACCATTGATCGGCCGCGCATGCGCTGTGAGAATATGTGCTTACAGTGATGGCAGATAGGGCAAGGGGCAGAAGAAAACGCAGAGATTTATCAGAAAGATACCTGAAAATAGTGCTCATCAAATGTGCTCCTTGGAAACTTGATTGTTTTCCGCACATGGAAAGCCTGCATCATCAGTAAGTTCCACTGAGGAGAGCGTTTGTGGAACAATATTCTGTGGTTTCTGGTTGGAGGTCTTCCATCCAATAATCAGCACAAGAGCCAATAATGGAATGGCAGCGATAGACATGGTGCCGGTTGGGTAATCCAGTGCCATCAGCAGTAAAATGCAAAGGAAAAACACAATACTTAACCAAGATGTAAAAGGGGCACCGGGCATTGCAAAACCCGTAGGGGCAATACGACCTGCCTTAATGGCCTGACGTAATTTGATCTGGCATAAGAGAATAAAACACCATGTGCTGATAATCCCCAGAGATGCCATGTTGAGTACGATTTCGAAAATTTGTGATGGCAAGAGGTAATTTAATCCAACACCAACCAGATAAATGGCAACAGTTGTGAGAATGGCTGCTGCTGGAACAGATTGTTTGTTCATATATGATAGGTAACGTGGCGCAGAACCGTTGAGTGCCAGAGCTCGAAGCACTCTACCTGTGGAATAGAGGCCTGAGTTCAGGCTGGAGAGTGCTGCGGTTAGCACCACAATGTTCATAAGGGAATCCACCCCCGGAATACCGAGTTTGGAAAAAAATGTTACAAATGGGCTAATACCTGCCTGATAAGAGGACCATGGCAGAAGCAGCACAAGAAGAGTAACGGTGCCAACGTAAAAAATAATGATCCGCCAAATAACATTGTTAATGGCAGATGGCAGGATTTCGCGCACATTCTGGCATTCACCAGCGGCAGTGCCAATCATCTCAATGCCGAAATAGGCGAATACAACGCCTTGCATCAGGGCAAGTGCAGGAAGGGCTCCATGAGGGAACAGGCCTCCATGCTCAGTAATCAACTGTAGGCCGGTCGTATGCCCATCAATCGGAACGCGCAGGCCTAAAATAGCACTTCCAACAACAAGAAAAATTAAAAGCGCTGCAACTTTAATAAGCGAGAACCAGAATTCCATCTCGCCAAACCATTTTACACCAATCAGATTCATTGATGTAATAACCATAAGGGCCATAAACGCCATAACCCATTGCGGAACAGCAGCAAATACACCCCAGAAATGCATGTAAAGGGCTATGGCGGTAATATCGACAATGCCCGTCATGGCCCAACTGAAGAATGAAAGCGCACCTGCTACATAAGAAGCACGAGGCCCTAGAAATTCCAGCGCATAGGAAACAAAACTACCGCTGGTAGGCCGGTACATAACCAATTCCCCCAGTGCTCTGAGCATAAGAAAGGAAAAAATACCGCAAACTAGGTAAACTATTGCGAGAGAAGGCCCTACAGCTTGAAGCCTGCTTCCCGCACCAAGAAAAAGACCAGTTCCAATAGCGCCTCCGATAGAGATCATTTGGATCTGACGTTTGCCTAAAGCTTGTTTGTATCCTTCTGAAGTCTGTTGAAGGGGGTGGGATGAAGAAGTTTTTGTGTCCAAAATTTCTATCTCCATGACAACAGACAGTGCGAAATCTGCAATATATTTTATGGAACGCACCTTGTTTCGATAATGCAATAACAGTAATCGCAAGATCTGGGAAGTCATTACAGAATCGAAATGCCACAGAGTTGATGTATAAATTGTTTTACAAAAATAAACTCAATATGTATTATTTAAATATATATGGGTTTCGTAAGTGAGTATTATCGCATTTACTTAAATTAAAATGTAGAACGCAAAGTAAAAATTTTTTTATATATTATATATCGAAGTTGAAAATATATTATAATATCTAAATCAAGATTTGTTTTTGCTAAATACGAATAAATAGTTAATTTATAAAATATGATAAATGCTGATATTTATTGGGTGTTTAAGTGAAGTGTCGTTACCATTCTATTGTAAATGGCACGACACCTCCTCAAAAAGTTACTCGATGCAGACAGTTGCTTCGCTTGTCAGCACACGGAACGTAAAGCTTTCCTGAAGATACAGTTCAACGGTTTCTGCCGTATGGCTTAGATAGCCGATGGAAAAGTCCTGCCCGATATCAAGCTGCAAATCCCCACCACGTTTGGAGATAACAAAAGCACCTTCAATAGCCGGAGCCCAGATGGGTTCACCTTCAATCAGGCTCTCAATATGCTTGAGAACAGGGTAGCCAACATCATCACCACCGCTTACAGCCTGATAGGCTTTGGTGCCGAGAACAAGAGAATAGGGGCCATTTACGCCAGCAAGACGCAAGGTATCCAATGCAGTAGTAATGGCATGCGGATAATCTTTTGCAGAAGCGGGCAGTTTTGTATGTGGGTTAGATGATCCCTGCCGAATACCTGTAATCCCGGCAGCGGCATAGCCATCAAAAATGGCACGATCCTCTGCAAAAGCAATTTTCTGGGCAGCATCCTTAACGGGCTGCCAATCAGAATCCAGAGAGCCACGCTCTACAGCATCAATTTCTTCGCGGGATAAGGTAAAGGGGACCCGCAGTTCCACAAGGGGAAGCACTTCGCGCTGTACGGCCTGTATGCCATCGCTCAGGGAGCTGATTTGTTTGTTGCGGCCAGTGCCAACGCTGGAAAATGCTGTGCCTTTTGGTTCTGGTGTATCAACCACGCGCCGTCCGGCCAGATTGCGGCAGATTGTGCGAGAAGCTTCCTGTTCAATTTCGGCCCAGGCAGCATGGGAAATGGGTGCAAGATGTTTATGCAGATTGTTCATTTCAGGCGTCCTTATTGTTTAATGATCCAATTCCAAGGGAACCGTGAAGAGGTTTTGTGTTTTGAGGAGCAGATGCTGGTTCTGGAGATGCCTGCGTATTTTCTGTGCTCATGTTGGGAGCATCGTCAAGGAATTCACTTGTGGGAATGAAGAAAAGTGACCCGGTTACCGCTGTGCTTACATCCAGAATTCTATCGTAATTGCCAAGAGGCTTGCCGATAAACATATTTTGTAACATCTGCTCTGTGCGTGCAGGAGAACGCGCATAGCCAATAAAGTATGTGCCAAACTCTCCTTTACCCACTTCTCCAAAAGGCATGTTGTCACGTACAATCTGAAGTTGCTGTCCGTTTTCTTCAATGTTTGTAAGAACATTGTGCGCGTAGCTGGGCTTGGCTGCTTCGGGCAACTCTATGTCGGATACTTTTTTGCGGCCAATGATGTGTTCCTGAACTTCAGTTGGGATGGCATTCCATTTTTTCAGGTCATGCAGATATTTCTGCACAATAACGTAACTTCCACCCGTAAAGGATGGATCTTCATCTCCAATAACTGTTGCCGCAAACGCAGCCTGTCCTGTTGGATTTTCGGTGCCATCAACAAAACCAAGCAGATCTCGTGCATCAAAATATTTAAAACCATGCACTTCATCTACAACTGTTGCAGCGCCTTCCAAGCGGGAAGTCAGGGCTGTTGCCATCTCAAAGCATAAATCCATACGCGTGGCACGGATATGGAACAGAAGATCTCCCGGTGTGGAGGGGGCATGGTGCACACCGTTAATTTCCTGAAAAGGATGGAGTTCCTTTGGGCGAGGAGCCCCAAAAAGCAGATCCCATGCGTTTGATCCAATACCGGTAATGCAACTTAATTTGCCATCTGGAATACGAAACCCAACACCTCGCACAAGTGAAGAAATATCGCCAAGGAGATCTAAAACCTGAGTGCGAACTGTAGGGGCATCATTCAGGGTCATCACAAGAAAAAGGGCTGATTGTGTTAATTTCGTATCAACTGGCTGCGGTGTAACCACTGTGAGGGAACTCCTGAATGCATCACGCGTTATATAATCACGACTGATGCCTAGCATAGGCAGATGAATATTTGAGGCAAGATGGAAGGTGGTATCAAATAAACACATCCATCGGATAATAAATTTTCATGATAAGTATCTTTTATCATAAGATAAACAAAAGGTCTTGGACGAACACTTTCTGTTGATTTAGTTTAAATGCCAAATCATGGAGGTGTTATTTCCGGTGTATAATGCGTGATTATAGCATTTATGACGTATAGATAGAATTTTTGTTGGTATCCAACGTCAAATTTCGGTCAAAATACCACTAATTATAAGTTTGGAAAGAACCTATGCAACCTGCGCATGATATTGCGCTTCTTTTGGCGCGCTTCCAGTTTGCCTTTACTGTAGGTGTTCATATCATCTTTCCGGCCTTTTCAATCGGGCTGGCAGCTTACTTGGCTGTATTGGAAGGATGCTGGCTGAAAACCGGACGTTCTGTTTTTCTTGATCTGTATCGATACTGGGTCAAGGTATTTTCGATCGTTTTTGGTATGGGTGTCGTGTCCGGTCTGGTGATGTCGTATGAATTCGGCACGAACTGGTCGGTTTTTTCTCAAAAGGCAGGCCCCATTACCGGGGTTCTTTTGTCTTATGAAGTTATGACAGCATTTTTTCTTGAAGCTGGATTTCTAGGCATCATGCTGTTCGGCATGAACAAGGTGGGGCGTAAACTGCACTTTGCCGCCACATGCTGCGTATCGGTAGGCACTTTAATTTCTATGACGTGGATTCTTTCTTCCAACTCATGGATGCAAACGCCGCGTGGCTATATGATAGACCCCGCAACTGGGCGTTTTCTGCCAGCAGATTGGCTGGCTATTATCTTTAATCCGTCCTTCCCTTTCCGGCTGGTGCATATGGGGTTGGCAGCCTTTTTGTCTGTTGCCTTTATTGTTGGCGCAACAGGTGCGTGGCACATGCTTAAGGCGCGGCGTGAAGGAAAAACGGCTACGGCTCCAGTGCGCACCATGTTTTCCATGGCCATGTGGATGGCAGCTATTGTGGCCCCGCTACAGATTATGGCGGGTGATGCGCATGGCCTGAATACCCTGAAATATCAGCCAGCAAAAATTGCAGCTATGGAAGGGGATTGGGATTCTACGGCCCGCGCGCCAGAGCTTTTGTTTGGCATCCCCAACATGAAAACCGAGCACACGGATTATGCAGTAAAAGTTCCGCTGCTGGGTTCTCTGATTTTAACACATAGTCTGGAAGGTAAAGTACCGGGGCTGAAAGACTTCCCGCGCGATCAACGTCCGCCTTCACAGGTTATTTTCTTTTCCTTTCGTATCATGGTTGCGCTTGGTGTGCTCATGATGCTGGTTGGCTTCTGGTCTCTGTGGCTGCGGCGCACACGCACCTTGTTTACAAATGCTGTGTTTCATCGTGTTGCGGTGTGTATGGCTCCGGCTGGTTTTCTGGCCCTGCTCTGCGGTTGGGTCACTACGGAAGTGGGGCGGCAGCCTTGGACTGTTTATGGTCTTCTAAGAACATCACAGAGCGTTTCACCAATTATGCTGCCAAGCATGGCTGTAACAATGACAGCTTTTGTTGTGGTGTATGTCATTGTGTTTGGGTCTGGCATTGGCATTTTGGTGCGCCAATTAGGGCATGAGCCGCAAGAGGGAGAGCCAGAAGCAAGTTCCGCAAATGCATCCGATATTTTGGCAGAACGCATGCATCCGGAAGTTATTGAATCTTCTTCTGGCAAAGGAGCTTGAGTATAATGGATCTTACATATTGGCTCCCGGTTATATGGGCCGTTATCTTGGTGGCGGCTATTTCGATCTACGTCATTCTGGATGGTTTTGATCTTGGTATCGGTATGCTGTTTGCATTGGAGCGGGACCCAGGCCGCCGGAATGTAATGGTCAGCACCATTGCGCCGGTATGGGATGGCAATGAAACATGGATGGTACTTGGTGGGGCTGTGCTTTACGGCGTATTCCCCGGGGCGTATGGCACGCTTCTGCCGGCGTTTTACCTCCCGATCATTCTTATGTTGTTGGCGCTGATTTTTCGTGGTGTGGCATTTGAATTCCGGGTCATGACGCATGGCACAGGCCGTGAGACATTGTGGAATGTTGGTTTCATGCTCGGGTCTGGTATTGCGGCGTTCTGTCAGGGTGCCATTCTTGGAGGTGTTGTTCAGGGCGTAAAAGTTGTTGATGGAGCTTTTGCCGGAAGCGCGTTTGATTGGCTGACACCGTTTAGTATTCTATGCGGTATAGCCGTGATGTGTGGTTACGCCTTGTTGGGGGCAACCTGGCTGATCTGGCGCACTACCGGAGTGCTGGAAGCTTCTTGCCGCCGCTGGGCCAGTAAATTGGCCATAGGGCTGTTTCTAGGGATTATTGCAGTAAGCCTTTGGACGCCACTTTTGCATGCACCTTATTTGCGCCGTTGGACAGATTGGCCAAATGTCGTTTTTGTTCTTCCTGTGCCAGTTCTTGTAGCTGTGTTGGGTGTGCTGTTTGTGCGTGGTTTGCGGCATGAGCATTCCAAGGGCCCGTTTTTATGTGCTCTGGGCTGGTTCTTTTTATGCCTTTCCGGTTTGGGGATTACGGTTTGGCCTTATATTGTTCCGCCAGGTCTGACACTTTGGGATGTTTCTGCTCCTCCAAGTAGCCAATTGTTCCAGCTTGTTGGCACAGTTATTCTGCTGCCGATTATCCTAACCTACACAATTTATTCCTATCGTGTGTTTCGCGGAAAGGTAACGGAAACAGATGGCTATCACTAAAATTGTTCAGGGAAATGGAGATGGTGCCCCAAAAAATATTGGGGCACGGATTGGATGGTTTGTGGCGATCTGGACATTGAGCACCATAGTATTTGTTGCTGGGGCTTCTTTGTTACACCTGATGATCCCGAAATAAATTGGGCTTTAATTCCCCCTATTTTAAATTATAAATAGGGGGATAGCTTAACGATTGTATTTTATTTTGAGATAGCAGTATTTTCTCTTTGTTGTTTTACAGGATTATTTTTGTCTGTTTTGGAAAAATCTTCAGCATTTTCTAATTGATTGCGTGGTGTGCTTTTAAAGGGCGGGATTTTTTGCCCAGGAAAGTAGTAAGGCCCCCGGTAATTTTGATTGAGCTGAGCGTTATTAAGCTTATCGACCATATTATTACCCGTTCCATCAGAATAAATGGAAGATTGCGGCATGGGGGTAGGCTTCTGCTGTTTAGGAGCGCTGTGCGCCAAAGCTGGCAGTATCAGGCATCCCAAAGCCATTCCAGTATATATGATTTGGTTTATGCGTGACATGAGGGCTTTCTCTTTGCTGAGTATAGGCAGGTGAGAGAGGATGGGCCTATCAAAACAGAAGCCTTCTTATAACCGCTCATGACTATGAGACGTTCCTCTGGGAGCGCAAAAATTTTTCATTCAAAAAATGCAACCTTCGTATTGGTATTTCGTCTCTGATCTATCGGTTTGTTTTATACACTCTGGGTTTATTTACGTAATTTAAAGTATTGATTTTAAATATATAAATGAATATATCGCATGAAATCTCATAAAATAGTATAACTTAGAAAAATATTGAATAAATTTCTACATAATGATAATATTTTAGATGCACATTACGTATGAAATAAGAGGTGAGGGAATATTTTATGAAGGATTCTGGAACGGCGCACGCGCATTTTGGTTGGTTTAAGCGCCGTAAACAGATGAAGCCGCAGGACATTACTGTTGTTGATGCCCAGATGTTAAACAAGGCAGTAGGCGCAGCTGCTTTGGGTAATGCCATGGAGTGGTTCGACTTTGGTGTCTATGGGTATATTGCTGTCACGCTGGGGCAGGTCTTTTTTCCATCGGATGATGCTGCCACCCGTCTGATTGCAACTTTTGCTACGTTTACCGTAGCATTTTTGGTGCGGCCTCTTGGCGGTATGGTTTTTGGACCGCTGGGAGATAAGTACGGCCGCCAGAAAGTGTTGGCTTTTACAATGATTGCAATGGCAATCGGCACTTTCTCCATTGGCCTTATTCCGTCTTATGCTCAAATTGGTTTATGGGCGCCTTTGCTATTGCTGCTGGCCCGTTTGGTGCAGGGGTTCTCAACCGGCGGTGAGTATGCCGGGGCAGCCACCTTTATTGCGGAATATTCTACCGATAAAAATCGGGGGCTTATGGGCAGTTGGCTGGAGTTTGGCACTCTGGCTGGTTATGTGGCAGGCGCTGGTATTGTAACAGCCTTGCAAATTGGCCTTAGCCATACGGCCATGCTGCAATGGGGATGGCGTATTCCCTTTTTAATTGCAGGCCCTCTAGGGCTTTTGGGTGTGTATATGCGCTCCCGGCTAGAAGAAACGCCAGCTTTTCAGGCATATGCCGAACAGGCCGCGCAGCGAGATGATGAAAAGCCGGGCTGGGGTGAACTGCTGCGTGTGCATTGGCGGCAGTTGCTAAAGTGTATGGGCCTTGTTCTGGTATTTAACGTAACCGATTACATGTTGCTGACATACATTCCCAGCTATTTAACGGTTGCTTTGGGATACGCCGAAAGCAAAGGTCTTTTGCTGATTATCATCGTCATGCTGATGATGATGCCACTGAATGTTATGGGTGGGTATTTAAGCGATAAACTGGGCCGCCGACCAATGATTATTGGGGCCTGTGTTGCCCTTTTGGTTCTATCTATTCCTTCTGTTCTGCTTTTGCAGAGCGGGAATGATTGGTTGATCTTTTTGGGCTTGATGCTGCTTGGCCTGGCACTTGTTTGTTTTACCAGCAGCATGCCTTCTACTCTGCCAGCACTTTTTTATACCCCTATCAGATATACGGCGCTTTCCATGGCGTTTAACGTATCTGTTTCAATGTTTGGCGGCACAACACCGCTGGTAACAGCATGGCTGGTTGGGCATACGGGTAATTTGCTGATGCCTGCATATTATCTCATGTTTGCAGGGGTTATTGGTATTGTGACAATGCTGACAGTAAAGGAAACCGCCTGTATGCCTTTGCGTGGATCACCACCCGCAGTGGGGAGCGAGGCTGAAGTTAAAAAGATCCTTCAGGGGGATCACCCTATCACAGTGGATTCTACGTTACCGTCTATTCCTCAGGAATAAGGTAAAGCAGGCACACTCCGTATAATGCAGGCCCAGCATGAAACTCTCATGCTGGGCCTGTTTTGCATTTAAGTCAGATGGTCTTTTAGCCAGTTTTCAACAGTCTCAAGTAATGCGCGGCCACTGGCTTCATCTCTGGTAGGAGCGGGAAAGCACGGGCCAGTTTGTATCTGGTAACGCATGGGCAGGGGCGGCTGTTTTAGAAAAGACCAACCCTGCGAAAGATAGGGTGAATCTGTTTTGATCAAAATGGTCTGCACTGGCAGGCGTGTGCGCTGGGCAATAGCAGCAAAGCCTGGCTGCATGGGGCTGGGTTCTGTTCCTGCGCGGGAGCGCGTGCCCTCGGGAAACAATAGTAACTGATTGCCTTCTTGCAGACGTTCAGAGGCAGGGCCAATAAGCCGCAAAAGGCTATCATGCCGGATATAGCCCGCAGTGCGTAACGTGCTGCCCAAGGTTGGGCGCTCCCAAATGGAGGCTTTGGTCACGCAAACCAGATGCGGCAAGGCAGAGGCCAGAATAAGGCTATCCAACCGTGAAGGGTGGTTGGCAACCAGTATAATGTTGGGAACGTTTTTAAGTGTATTGAGCTCTGTTAGGTCACATTCCAAAATATTGGTAGCTTCAAGATAACGCACGGCAAGCCGCGCCATGAAGCATAGCCATGCTTGGCCTATTTTGCGGCGTTTTGGCCCTTCTGGCAAAGCGTGCCGAAGAAGGAAAGATCCTGCATCCAGCGCCAGAAAAATAATACCAATAACGGCAAGTGATGCATAAAACCGTAAGCTGGTACCAAGTTTTGAGAACAATGACATGAGAATACAGTACAGCTCTGGCAAGAAGAAAAGACATGCAGAACACATACATGACGCCACGGTGTATAGGGCATGGCGTCATGCATATTTAGAGCAGATTATTCACCGTTCTGAGATTGCATAATACGGCGTAGGTCCGCTGCCATATGGGCGCTATCTGCACGGGCATCAACCATTCCCTTGTAACGCACTTCCGGCCCCATCACCACAAACTGTGGAGACATCCGCATGGTATATGTCCATTCAGGATCTGGCACCTTTTCAATAGGGGCATGATATTCCTTTGCCAGATCAGCCAAAGCAAAGGGTGCTGCTGTGCCGCTTACAATACGCGGGCCAATACTTTCACCATACTGGCGTAGGCGTTCTGCATCATCTCTGTCTGGGTCAAGGCTTACAAAAATGATAACAGCGTTGTGCCTGCCACCTTCTACCTGATCCAATGCGGCAGACATATTGCGCAGGGCAGGGGCGCAGGCGTCTTCTGCGCAGTGTGTGGCGCCAAACAGAACAAGCATCCAACGGTTACGGAAGGTCTGATCCGTCATGGTGCCAGTTGTGGAATCCATCAGGCGGAAGGAGCCTCCCACCTCGTTACCATAAGTGTTCAGTTGCACGCCGTGTTTTAAGGCCAGATGAGTGGCCGTGTAGCCTCCGGCGGCTGCCAGAGCCAGCACGCCAAAGGTCATGAGGGCTATACGTTTTCCAGCCGGTGTCATGGTCTTAATGTGCCTCCGCCCAATTTTGGCCTATTCCGGTTTCTACAACCAGCGGAACAGCAAGATCTGCTGCTGCTTCCATAACGTTTTTAATAATTTCCGCCACAGCTTTAGCGTCTGATTCATCTGTTTCAAATAACAGTTCATCATGCACCTGCAGGAGCATGCGTGTTGCGCCAAAGCCTGCTTTTTGCAGAGCCAGCGGCAAATGCACCATGGCGCGTTTTATAATGTCTGCCGCACCCCCTTGTAAGGGAGCATTGATAGCTTGCCGCTCGGCATATTGGCGTCTGGCAGCACTTTTTTCATGAATGCCCGGCACATAGCAGCGGCGGCCAAAAGGCGTGAGAACATAGCCATGGGTACGTGCTTCTCCCCGCATGCGTTCCATGTAATCACGAATGCCGGGGTAACGGGCAAAATAGGCATCTATATAAGTGCGTGCTTCACCTGCAGGAATGCCAAGCTGTTTGCCTAGCCCAAAGGCTGAAATGCCGTAAATAATACCAAAATTAATGGCTTTTGCGCGCCGCCGCGTAAGGGCATCCATACCCTCGAGCGGGATATTGAACACTTCCGATGCCGTGCGGGCGTGAATATCCTGCCCGAGCTGAAAAGCTTCACGCAATGCTGGAATATTGGCAACATCGGCCAGTAGCCGCAGTTCGATTTGCGAATAGTCAGCAGAAATCAGCTTCTTGCCGGGGGGCGCGATAAAGGCCTGCCGGATGCGTGTGCCTTCTTCCGTTCGCACTGGAATATTTTGCAAGTTGGGGTCAGTCGAAGATAAGCGCCCGGTGGAGGTGATAGCCATTTGGAAAGATGTATGTACGCGGTCATCCCGCCCGGCTTGGCGCAAGAGCGCATCTGTATAAGTGGATTTCAGCTTGGCAAGTTGTCTCCAGGCTAAAATACGCGCAGGCAGATCATGCCCTTGGTCGGCCAGATCCTGCAATACAGAGGAATCTGTGCTCCACGCTCCGGCCTTGCCGCGTTTGCCACCTTTCAGGCCCATTTCGTCAAACAGGATTTCCCCCAATTGTTTGGGGGAGCCGATATTGAACTGGCGCCCGGCGGCTTCGTAAATATCGTTTTCCATGCCCTGCATACGGGCTTCAAAATCTTTGGAAAGCCGATCAAGCTCTGCACGATCTACAGCAATGCCAGCTTTTTCCATATCGGCCAGGATGACTGAAAGCGGGCGTTCAATCTGCTCATAAAGCGCCAGCGCCTTGTTGGTGCGTAGCGTGGGGTGCAGCACATACCAGAGGCGCAAGGTCACATCGGCATCTTCAGCCGCATATTTGGTCGCTGTTTCAACAGGAACTTGCGCAAAAGGCACGCGGTTACGGCCTGTGCCGGTCACACTGTCATACGTAATGGGCGTATGGCTTAAATGCAGGTTAGAAAGCTCATCCATACCTTGCCCATGCAACCCAGCAGACTGGCTGTAAGAGATCAGCATAGTGTCATCAACTGCGGTGATGCTGGAAAGTGGAATGCCCGCATGATCCAGAATGAGCAGATCAAACTTGGCGTTATGGAAGATCTTTAAAACGGCATCATCCTGCAAAAGCGGCGCCAGAAGTTTAAGGGCCGCATCAACAGCAAGTTGTTCACCCGTGGGAGCTTCCAGAGTGCCTTCATGTTTTAATGGCACATAGCAGGCTTTGCCCGGAGCCGTTGCAATGGAAAACCCAACAATATTAGCCGCCAGCGGGTCCAACCCATCTGTTTCTGTATCAACGGCACAGATACCGGCTTCCTGCGCTGTGCTGATCCATTTTTGCAAAGTTTCTGCTGTGCGTACGGTTTCATAGTCATGATATGGCGCAGAAAGCACAGAAGCATCGGCGGTTGGCGCGGCATCAGCAGGCGTGGTGGCTCCGGCAACAGATGCTGCAGCCACCTTTTTTGCTGCACGATGTGCGTGGGCGCCAGAGGGGTGCCCAAGCCCCATACGGCTGAGGATGGAGCGAAAGCCCATGCGGTCCAGCCAGTCTGCCAGCACCAGCATGTCTGGCTCACGCGTGTTGAGCTCATCTACCGGCACGGGGAGGGGGACATCTGTAGCAAGTGTTACCAATTGCAGAGAAACGCGAGCGGCTTCGGCGTGTTCAATCAGCATATCACGCCGCTTGGATTTTTTCATTTCCGGCGCGGCATTCAAAACAGCTTCCAGTGTGCCATATTCCTGCACAAGGGCTGCTGCTGTTTTGGGGCCAATACCGGGCACACCGGGAACGTTATCTGTGGGGTCTCCCATCAGGGCCTGTACATCTACTACTTTTGTAGGGGGCACCCCAAATTTGGTTTCCACTTCTGCAGGACCAACAGGTGTTTGCTTGATTGGGTCCAGCATGCAAACGCCATCCCCCACCAATTGCATTAGATCTTTGTCTGAAGAAACAATGGTGCAGGTACCGCCCTGTGCCCGAATGGCTGTTGCGTAGGATGCAATAAGATCATCTGCTTCCCATCCGGGCAGTTCGATGCCCGGCACATTGAAGGCCTGCGTGGCCTCCCTGATCAGGCAGAACTGGGGGCGCAGGTCTTCAGGCGGTTCGGGCCGGTGTGCTTTATACTGTGGATAAATTTCTGAACGGAATGTCTGGCGGCTGGCATCAAACAACACAGCCAGATGGGTGCCTACATGATCTTTAAGCAAACGGGCCAGCATGGTGGTAAAGCCGTAAACGGCATTTACGGGCACACCTTCTGGGCTGGTCATGGGCGGGAGGGCATGAAAGGCGCGGAAAATAAAACCGCTGCCATCTACCAGAACCAGATGGGGTGTTTCTGTCATACTGATGCAAACCGTGTAAGCGGAAGGGAAGGCAGAAAGAAAGCCATAGGGTTTGGATATGCCCCTTGGGTTTTGATGTCCAGCACTGGGCACCAGGCTTTCTGGAGGGTGTTAAGGCCCGTAACAGACAAATACCCCGGCGAAGGCCGGGGTATAGGGGATATGTTTACAGGAAAGACACCTGCAAATTAGCCAATTTTTTTAACCCAGCCATGCGGGTCTGCTGCGCGGCCAAACTGGATATCGCACAAAGCTTTACGTAGGCTGCTGGTGACTTCACCTGTCTGGCCGTTACCAATGGTGCAGCCGCCTTCTGTGCTTTTGAAGGTGCCAATGGGTGTCACAACAGCGGCTGTGCCACAGGCAAACACTTCTTTCAGCTTGCCGGAATCGGCATCACCATAAAGCTGATCAATAGCATAGCGTTCTTCTTTTACCTTAAGGCCACGATCACGCGCCAAGGTGAGAAGGGAATCGCGCGTAATGCCGTGCAGAATGGTGCCGCTATCCAGCGGAGGTGTTTGCAGGGTGCCATCTTCAAACACCATCATCACGTTCATGCCGCCCATTTCTTCCAGCCAGCGGCGTTCCTGCGCATCAAGGAACAGAACCTGATGGCAGCCATGTTCCTTGCCTTCCATCTGGGCCGTTAGGCTGGCGGCATAGTTGCCACCACACTTGGCCGTACCCGTTCCCCCGCGGGAGGCACGAACAGTGCGTTCTTCCACCCATACGGAAACCGGACCGGCGTCCTTGGAGAAATATTCGCCCGCGGCACAGGCAATCACAATAAACTTGAATTCAGATGCCGGCTTCACGCCCAAGGCGGCTTCCGTGGCAATCATGAAGGGGCGGATATACAGCGTGCCGACTTCTGGCTTGGGCACCCAGTCCTTATCCAGTTTTACAAGCTGGGTGACGGCTTCCAGAAAAAGTTCTTCAGGCACCTGCGCCATAGCCATACGTTCGGCAGAATGGCGGAAGCGGCGGGCATTTGCATCTGGGCGGAAAAGCTGCACGCTGCCATCTGGAGTGCGATAGGCCTTCATGCCTTCAAAAATTTCCTGCGCGTAGTGCAATACGGATGCCGCAGGGTCCAGCATCAACGGCTGGCGGGGCAGGATTTCAGCAGAATGCCAACCCTTACCTTCCGTATAGGTGACAACAGCCATGTGGTCGGTAAAAACGCGGCCAAAACCCGGATTGGCCAGCATGGCTTCCCGCTCTGCTGCGGGGGTAATGTCTGTTTTGCGGGTAATCTTGAAGGCGGTGTCAGATTCGGTGGTCATGGGTTCTGCTGTCTCCACGGCGCTGGGGTCTGAACCAGATAGTCTGGCGGCTCCGTTGCCTCGGTTCTTTTTTTGCTTTCAGACGTTCTTATATCTAGGTCTGAGTTGGCAGGCTTGATGGGGCTTTTCCTATCATGTTCATGCTTTATGTGCCAGAGAGCCAGACAGGCATGCCCCGTGGGGCGGTTTTGCATCTGGCGGAATGGGTGGCTGTTTTCGGCAAGGTAGGCTGTTATCGGGCCACGGGGGCACTTCCGTCTTTTTCCGGAGAAATGCGTTATGGCACCAGTTCCTTTCCAACAAAGCTATGCGGCATTGCCAGAGCGGTTTTATGCCAGCGCGCCTCTTTCTCCTGCGCCAGATCCCAAGCTGATCCGGTTGAATTACGCCTTGGCAGAACAACTTGGGCTGGATGCACAATGGCTGGCCAGCCCACAGGGCGTGGCTATGTTATCTGGCAGTGCAATGCCAGAAGGTGTGGATCCACTTTCCACGGCGTATGCGGGGCATCAGTTTGGCAGCTTTAATCCGCATTTGGGGGATGGGCGCGCCCTGTTGTTGGGGGATGTGCAGGACGCTCAGGGCCATGTGTGGGAAGTGCAGCTTAAAGGTTCTGGCCCTACACCGTTTTCACGCAGGGGGGATGGCCGCGCTGTGCTGGGGCCTGTGTTGCGTGAATATGTGGTCAGTGAGGCCATGCACGCCTTGGGTATTCCCACAACCCGTGCACTGGCTGCCGTAAAAACAGGTATGGCTGTTTTACGTGAAACCATGTTGCCTGGGGCTGTTCTGGCACGTGTGGCTTCCAGCCATATCCGGGTTGGCACGTTTCAGTATTTTGCATCGCGGCAGGATCTGGCAGGGCTGCGGATTTTGGCGGACTTTGCCATTGCCCGGCATTACCCGCAGGTAGCACAAGGCCCAGCGCCGTATCTGGAGTTTCTTCAGCAGGTTATTGCGGCCCAAGCCAAGCTTATCGCGCAGTGGATGCTGGTTGGGTTTATTCATGGTGTAATGAATACGGACAATATGGCCGTATCAGGGGAAACCATAGATTATGGTCCCTGCGCTTTTATGGATCAGTATGACCCCAATACCGTGTTCAGTTTTATTGATGAGCGCGGGCGTTACGCCTTTACCAATCAGCCAACAATCGCCTTGTGGAATCTTACGCGCTTGGCGGAAGCCTTGTTGCCACTTCTTTCTGAGGATGAAGATGAAGGTGTTGCCTTGGCTGGGCAGGCGCTTGAGCAATTTGGTGGACTGTTTCATGGCGCATATTTTGCGGGATTGCGTGCAAAACTTGGTTTAAAAACGCAGCAAGCCGAGGATGAAACATTCTTCCATGCTTTGTTTGCTCAGATGCAGGAGCATCAGGCTGATTTCACCAATACCTTCCGCAGTTTGAGTGATGAGCGTGTGATAGCGGGTGAGTACGTGCCCGATACGTTGGAAGGTATGCAGCCTTGGCTACACCAATGGCGGCAGCGCTTAACGCAGGAAGTGGAAGAGGCGCCAGCTATACGGGCGGAAAATATGCGCCGCGTAAACCCGTGTTATATCCCGCGCAACCATCTGATAGAGTCCATGATCAGCGCCGCTGTGAACAATGATGATGACACGCTGTTTGAGGAAATGCTGCGCCTTACCGCATCACCTTATACAGAGCAGGCAGATATGGCGCGGTATGCGCAACCGCCCCAGCCTGAAGAGCGCGTAAGATACACATTCTGTGGCACGTAATCGCCGCTTATACGCAACCGGTAATCACGATAAAGCGGTGATTATCGGCTGTGGTTTCAATGCGTGCTTCTACGCGGTACACAGTGCGCAACAGTGCCGGAGTTAAAACCTCCGCCGGAGGGCCAGAGGCAATAATACGGCCTTCGTGCAGCACACAAACCAGATCGCACAAGTTTAACGCGATATTCAGATCATGTAGCACCATCACTGTAACAAGGTTGTTTGCACGCGTGATCTGCGTGAGTAGTTTTGTAACAGCATACTGATAATGCAGATCCAGCGCGCTAAGTGGTTCATCCAGCAACAAGGCCTGCGGTTGGCGACCAAGAGCCTGAGCCAGACCAATGAGCTGACGTTGACCGCCGGAAAGCTCATTCAATTTTCGCAATGCCAGATGGGCAATACTAAATTGCTCCAGAAGGCTTAGGGAGACCTTAATATCTTCCTCATTCGGGGCATCAGCAAAACGTTGCGCTTGCTTGTTGGGCATAACACGTTTTGCCGCCAGCATAGCTTCTAGCGCAGTGATATTAACAGGTGCGGGCAGGGCTTGCGGAAGATACAGGCAGTGTTGGGAACGCTCAGGCAAACGCATGCAGGTAAGCTGAAGACCATCCAGCGTAATAGTGCCTTGAGCAGGTAATAGGCCACTCATGGCCCGTAACAAGGTGGATTTGCCGCTGCCATTTGGCCCCAGCAGGGCACAGATACGCCCATGTGGAAAACTGGGCGTTGTCAGATCATCCAGCACCGTATTGCGTCCATAATGGACGGTGAGATTTTGTGCTATCAGGCCAGAGGAATATTTGCCTGCTGTCATACCATTGGCCGCTGTTTAAGGATAATGGCCAGAAAAAATGGAATGCCCACCAGTGAGGTAATAATACCAAGAGGCACCACAATGCCTGGCACCAAAATACGCGCAACCAAAGAAGAAACAGACAAAATAAGCGCGCCAGTGAGTAAGCTGCCGGGTAGGCTGAAATGATGATCTTCTTCCACCAGTCTGCGTGCAATATGTGGGGCAACTAATCCCACAAATCCGATAACGCCCACAAAAGCAACGGAAAGAGCGCATAAAAGACTGATACGTAAAAGGGTTGCTCGGCGCAGTCTTGGAACATCCACCCCAAGACTGGCGGCGCGATCTTCTCCCATTCTTAAAAGAGTCAGCCCTCCAGCAGAGCGCAAAGAGAGTGGGAAAATAAGAACCAGACTGCCAGCCAATAAAGCCAAAGAGCCCCATGTAGCGCGGCTGAGGCTGCCGAGTGTCCAGAAAACCAGATCTTGCAACGTATCTTCACTGGCAACAAATTGCATAAGAGCAACAAGCGCCTGAAACGAAAAAACAAGCGCAACCCCACAAAGAATAACCGTGCTGGTATCGGCTTGTCGGAAGCGTGTTAGCATATCCAATGCAAAAACGGAGAAAACCGAGAACACAAAGGCACACCCTGCTACCAGCCAGTTATCGGGCACGCCTGTAATGTGCCATTGTAAAACAATAGCTAAAGAAGCTCCAAACGCTCCGGCAGCGGAAACGCCTAATGTAAATGGGCTGGCTAATGGATTGGCTAGAACTGTCTGCATTTCTGCACCTGCCAGGCCCAGAGCGCCACCTATGCAGGCGGCCATGAGGGCATAAGGCATACGAATTTGCCATACAATAATGGCAGTTTGCTGCGGTACAGACGCTGAATTGAACAGTGTATGCAAAAAGAGGGTTGGAGAGAGATGAGCAGGCCCAACCAGAAAATTGGCACCAAGTGAAAGTACAACCCCCACAGCCAGACAACCAAGGATAAACAGCCGTTTATAGATGCTGGTACGATATGTAACCTGCACAGCAGTAAGGTCTGGCAGCGTGCTCTTGAGGCCCGGCATAGTATCCTGTGCTTGACGGTGTGCAGTGGAAAAGGCTTTGTGCGTTTTCATCTTTTCCTTCTGCATGAAACTCGAAAAACGGATAGGTGTTGGCACAGATGGTTATAATGCAAAATGGTTATGATCCATCTTTGCCCGTAAAGGAAACATCCTTCTCCTTTACAGTAACGCCAGAGCAGGCAGGAGAACGGATTGACCGTTTTCTGGCAGCTATAATGGAAACGCTTTCACGCTCACGCATTAAAAGCCTGATTGAAGAAGGGCACCTTAAGTGTGATGGCGTGTGTGTAAGAGAACCGGCAGCCATAGCTCGTGCTGGCATGAAAGTGGAATTGACCATTCCGCCTGCAGCCCCCGCAGTGCCGCAAGGAGAGGATATTTCTTTTACCGTTTTGTATGAAGATGATGATCTGATTGTGCTGGATAAGCCCGCCGGCCTTGTGGTGCATCCTGCGCCGGGGAATGAGACAGGCACGCTGGTTAATGGCCTGATTGCCCATTGTGGTGAAAGCCTGAAAGGTATTGGGGGAGAACGCCGCCCGGGTATTGTGCATCGGCTGGATAAAGATACCTCTGGCGTTATGGTGGCAGCTAAAACAGAGATGGCACATCAAGCCTTGTCAGAAGATTTTGCCGCTCGTCGGATAGACCGTGCCTACTTGGCTTTTTGCTGGGGGCTGCCCAATCCGGCGGAGGGAGATTTTGAAGGGGCAATCGGGCGCGATAAGCGAGACCGCAAGCGCATGGCGCTTACCCCCAAAGGCGGAAAATGGGCGCTCACACATTACCGCACGTTGCAGGCTTTTGGCACGGGGACTGCCCTTGTGGCCTGCAAGTTGGCAACAGGGCGCACGCACCAGATCCGTGTGCATTTTTCTGCGAACGGACACCCTTTGATAGGCGACCCGCTGTATCTGCGTCGGATTCCCGCAGCTTCGCGTGTGCTGCCTTCTGCGGCCCGTGCTGCTGCTCTGGACTTCCCGCGCCAAGCCCTTCATGCCGCGCGGTTGGGGTTTATACACCCCAGAACGGGTGAAAAATTGCTGTTTGAAACCCCTATGCCGGAAGATATGCAGGCACTGGAACGCAGCTTGAAGGCTGATCAGGAATAGGTTTTTCGATTCGGAAACGGGAAACAGGACCGCACAGGTCCAGAAATATGGCTGTCTTCTGCCATGCATCTTAGAATTCTTGACACATGTGCTTTTTCCAGCGCACCCTGTTGCACCCACTAGGCATTGGAAACCGTAGCCGAACTGGTGGGAGAGCCTCTTTTCAGTTTGCCGCTCATACGGAGGGCAGAGGAATTGAGGGTTAAGACATCTGTCCATCGCATGACTGGATCTTGCCTCTTTTTATGAATGCATTGCGGGCGTTACGGGAACCCAAAGCATTCAAGGGAGTTTCCAGTTCAGGGGAGTAGTCAGCACATGGTATCTTCCGTTATCAATGTTGGGCCTGAAAACAATCTTTCAAGGTACCTTCAGGAAATCCGCAAATATCCTCTCCTCACACCAGAAGAGGAACTCAGCCTTTCACGTCTGTGGCGCGATAAAGGAGACGTTAAAGCCGCGCATCAGCTTGTAACATCTCATCTGCGTTTGGTTGCAAAAATTGCCATGGGTTACCGTGGTTATGGCCTGCCGATCAATGAACTGATTAGCGAAGGCAATATCGGCATGATGCAGGCCGTAAAGCGGTTTGATCCAGAAAAAGGGTTCCGCTTGGCCACATATGCCATGTGGTGGATTCGTGCAGCCATTCAGGAATACATCCTGCATAGTTGGTCTTTGGTGAAAATGGGCACCACTGCGGCTCAGAAGAAGCTGTTCTTCAATCTGCGCCGCCTGAAAGGGCAGATGCAGGCCATTGATGATGGTGATCTGAAGCCAGAGCAGGTGAACAAGATTGCTACAACACTGGGTGTTTCTGAACAGGATGTGGTGGATATGAACCGCCGCATGGCAGCGCCAGACCATAGCCTGAATGCACCCATGCGGGCCGATCAGGATAGTGAATGGCAAGATCGGCTGGTTGATGATCACACCAATCAGGAAGACGTTTACGCTGAGAATGAGGAACTTTCTGGCCGGAAAGCGCTGCTTTCTTCCGCCATGGAAAACCTGAACGAACGTGAACGCCGGATTTTCACGGAACGCCGGTTAAAGGATGATCCTTCAACCTTAGAAGAACTGGCGCACGAATATGGTATCTCGCGCGAGCGGGTGCGCCAGATTGAAGTGCGTGCGTTTGAAAAAGTGCAGGCGGCCATGAAAAAGGAAGTTCAGGCCCGGCGCGAAGAAACCGCCCAGAATACGTAATAAGCTTTGGCGTTTCCTAATTGCAGATCATGCAGGCAGGAAACGCCGAGATGCTTATATTTGTTTGAGCGTATAAGGGAACGCTTACGATCAGGCGGCCGCAGCGTCTTGAATGAAAAATGTGGCGTCTGTTCTGCCGTTCCAGCTTTCTGCCCGCAGATACCCGGCAAGATGCAAGGCCGGGCGTGTTGTATCTTCCAGTTTGGCCGCGAGTGGATTTTCATGCGCGCGGAACAGAAGCGCTTTCAACCGGCCGTTATTTTCACCCTTTAAAAGCAGACGCAGCGTATTGCCATCGCGGCCAATGCGGTCTGCCCGTATAACTGTTACGCGTGGTATGGCCAGCAGAGGTTCCGGGTTTCCGGCACCAAACGGCGCAAGAGCGCCCATATCCTGCGCTAATTCAGCCGTGGCGCCAGAAATGGCCACCACCGCATCTATTGTAAGCGGCACTTTTTCTGGAAGCGTGGCAGCCTGTGCCAAACGAGTATCCAGAAAAGTATGAAATTCTTCCAGCTTATCTGCGGTAAGGGAGAAGCCAGCAGCCATGGCATGGCCCCCGCCGGTTTTCAACATGCCTGCTTGGCGGGCTGCAATAATCACGGTGCCAAGATCTAAGCCGGGAACAGAACGGCCAGAACCTTTAATTGTGCCATCTTCTTGTTCTGCGCCTACAAGAGCAGGCCGATTGAACCGCTCCTTAATACGCCCCGCTACAATACCGACAACACCGGGATGCCAATCTTTCCCCGCTAGCATAATAACGGCGTGCCCAGCTTTTTTCTGAGCTTCTGCCTGTTGCATGGCAAGATCCAGAATATCGGCTTCAACACCTTGCCTACGGCGGTTTACGGCATCCAGACGTTCGGCCATCTGGCGTGCTTCAAAGTTATCTGGGCAACGCAGCAGGCGGAGGCCTAAGGCTGCTTCTGCAATACGGCCGCCCGCATTAATACGAGGTCCTAACGCAAAGCCGCAGGAAAAAGCATCTGGCGCTTTGGTAACGCCAGCAATTTCCATAAGAGCATTCAGGCCAGTACGTTGGCGGCGGGCCATAATTTTAAGCCCTTGCGTTACAAACGCACGGTTAAGCCCATGCAGTGGCATAACATCACAAACCGTTGCCAAAGCCACCAGATCAAGCTGGCGCATAAGATCGGGCGGAGGCTGGTCTGCTGTAAACCAGTCTGCACGCCTCAGATCTCTCGTAGTGGCAACAGCGGCAAGAAAGGCAAGGGCTGCTGCGCAAATATGATGCAGACCAGAAGGGCAGTCTGGCCGGTTAGGGTTAACCGTTGCCAAAATAGGGGGGAGGGCATCTTCCGATTTGTGATGGTCCAGCACAATCACATCGGCTTTGTCTGTCATCTGACACAAAATATCTGCCGAAGCGGTGCCGCAATCCACACAAATCAATATGGAAGCACCTTGCGCCACCAAATTATCCAGTGCGGCTACGTTAGGGCCATATCCTTCGGTCATTCTGTCCGGAATATGGGTATGAACAGTGCAGCCGAGTTCTTCAAAAAAAGAGGCGAGAATGGCGGAGGCGCAGGCACCATCTACGTCATAATCACCAAAAATCCCAATCACTTCACGATTCTGGACAGCTTTTGCCATGCGGGCAGCAGCCTTATCCATATCCGTGAGAGTGGAAGGATCGGGCATAAGTGCCCGCAACTTGGGTTCCAGAAAATGAGGGGCTTGATCTGGTGTAATCTGGCGCATGGCCAGCAGACGGCCAACAATTTCTGGAATACCCAGTTGTTGAGCCAAAGCAGCCCCCAGACGCATCAGGGCAGGATCTTCTGCCCCGGCACGCCAAACCCAACGCCGCCCAACAAAGCTGGCTTCCACCCCCAATACAGCAGGCGTGGAAGTTTCTTCAGGTTGTTCGGGAAGTTGCAAGGTGCTGCTTTGCATCACAATTCAGAGCTGCTTATTGCGGAGCCCATGTTTTGGTTTTGAAGTTATGGTGGCCTTCAATAAAGCGCACCGTTCCTGATTTGGAACGCATAACCAGAGAATGCGTAATGGCCTGATGCGGCAACTGCCGAACACCACGCAGCAACGTGCCAGTGGTTACGCCCGTGGCAGAAAACAGCACAGAGCCGGCAGCCAGATCATGCAGGCCCAGCTTGCGATCGGGGTCTTTGCCAGGGTTCATTTTGCGGGCGCGTTCACGCTGTCCTTCATCTTCAAACAGCAGCCGTCCCTGCATTTGCCCTTCTACGCAGCGAATGGCAGCAGCAGTCAGCACACCTTCAGGTGCACCGCCAGAGCCTACATAAATATCAACCTGACTGGTATCAAGGCAGGCGGCAATTCCGCCAGCCACGTCACCATCTGTCAGCAGGCGCACACGCGCACCGGCAGCACGGGCGCGGGCAATCATTTCTTCATGCCGTTCCCGGTCAAGGGTGCAGAGCAGAAGGTCCTGAACACTTTTGCCTTTGGCTTTGGCCAGATTTTTCAGGTTGTTTTCAATGGAATTATCCAGATCCACAACACCTTCGGGCAGATTGGGGCCAACCACAATCTTGTCCATATAAATATCTGGCGCATGCAGGAAGTTGCCACGCTCTGCCAGTGCCACCACGGTAATGGCATTTGGCATATCTTTGGCGCAAAGGTTGGTGCCTTCTAGCGGGTCTACGGCAATATCCATGCCGGGGCCGCCAGAGCCAACTTTTTCACCAATATAAAGCATGGGGGCTTCATCCATTTCCCCCTCACCAATCACCACCATGCCATCAATGGCTACGGTATCAAATGCTGTGCGCATGGCTTCTACAGCAGCGCCATCCGCATCGTTCTTGCGGCCGCGCCCTGTCCACCGGGCGGAAGCCAGAGCAGCGGCTTCCGTTACACGCACCAGCTCAAGCGCCAGATTGCGGTCAGAAACAACAAAAGGAGAGGGGCCTATGGAATCAGACATCAGAAACAGGATCCTTGCTTAAAAGTCTATGATACCGGAAAAGGTGGCTAGAATCAGGCTGTTTCGATCCGAATCATCACAGGGCTGTCCGTCACCACGCTCAATGCATCTATTTTGGTGATGGCATCCTGCATGGCAGCTTCCGATGTCTGATGCGTAACCAGAACAAGCGGAACATACGGTGTTGTCTCATTTTCCGCAGGGTGCTGGAGCATGCTGCGCAAGGAAACACCGCAATCACGCAAGACAGCTGTAATGTCTGCAATAACGCCGGGGCGGTCTTCTACCATGAGGCGTAGATAGAAAGCGCCGGCTCCAGTGCCAGCAGGGCAAGCGCGCAATGCAGGTTCTGCACTGGCCTGCACGCCCCATACCGGAATGGTGTGGCCACGGGCAATATCAATTAGATCCGCCGTTACAGCACAGGCTGTTGGGCCGGCACCGGCACCGCGACCTTCCAGCATAATGCGGCCAACAAATTCACCTTCAGCCACAACGGCGTTAAACACGCCATCCACCTGCGCAATAGGTGCGTTGTGTGGCAGCAGACAGGGCGCAACACGCGCTTGCAGGCCTGCATCTGTCAGCCGGGCAAGGCCCAGAAGTTTGATGCGGTAGCCAAGGGTGCGGGCAAAAGCAAAGTCAATGGCACCAATTTGGCGAATGCCTTCTACCTGCACGGAATCAAATGCCACTGGGCGACCAAAAGCCAAGCCTGCCAGAATTGTCAGCTTGTGGGCTGCATCTATGCCATCAATATCGGTGGAAGGGTCGGCTTCTGCATACCCCAGATCCTGTGCATCTTTCAGCACCAGATCGAAATCCTTACCCGTTTCACGCATTACGGTAAGAATATAGTTGCACGTGCCGTTCAGGATGCCGCCAACATGCAGGAATTTGTCTGCGGCCAGCCCTTCTCGCACTGTTTTAATGGCAGGGATGCCGCCTGCTACGGCTGCTTCAAACAACAGGGGAGCGTTGTTGTCTGCACTAAGCTTGGCAAGGGCGGACCCGTGAACAGCAAGAAGAGCTTTGTTGGCGGTTACAACAGGTTTGCCAGCAGCCAGCGCTTTTTCTACCAGCGCACGGGCCGGGCCTTCGCTTCCACCAATCAACTCTACAACAACATCCACATCCGGGTCTGAAACCAGATCCAGTGGGTTATCATGCCAATGTAATGTGGAAACATCTATGCCGCGGTCGCGCGTGCGGTCTCGAGCGCTTACGGCTACCACTTCCAGTTTGCGGCCTGCGCGGGCGCTCAGCAAATCTGCATTCATACGCAGCAGGCGAATAACGCCAGCGCCAACCGTGCCCAGACCGGCAATACCAAGACGAAGGGGAGAAGAATTGGAACAGGATGTCACGGTGCAACAGGCTCCGGCTTTTTGGTAGAGGAAGAAGAAGATGGCGAGATACCATGCGCAGACAGGAACCCACGAATGGAACGCAGGGCCTGGCGCAGGCGCTGGGTGTTTTCAACCAGCCCGATACGAACATGGTCATCACCATATTCACCAAAGCCGAGGCCAGGAGCCACAGCCACGCCAGCTTCTTCCAGAAGGAGTTTGGAAAAGGCAACACTGCCCATTTCACGGAACGGCTCAGGAATAGGGGCCCAAGCAAACATGGAACCTTCTGGAGAAGGAACATCCCATCCAGCTCCGTGTAGGCCGCGAATCAGCACGTCGCGCCGGTCTTTATAAAGAGCGCGCAAGTCAGCCACACAGTCCTGCGGGCCGTTAAGGGCCGTTACAGCAGCTACCTGAATAGGCGTGAAGGCCCCATAATCCAGATAAGATTTGATGCGGGTAAGTGCTGCAATCAGGCGCTCATTACCTGCAGCAAAGCCTACGCGCCACCCAGCCATGGAATAGGTTTTGGAAAGAGATGTGAATTCTACAGCAATATCTTTCGCGCCCGGCACGGCCAAAATCGAAGGTGGCACAAGATCACCAAAATAGATTTCAGCATATGCCAGGTCAGACAGAATCCATATTTCTTCCTTGCGGCAGAAAGCAACCAGTTCCTTATAAAAATCCAGATCAGCCAGATAGGCCGTTGGGTTGGACGGAAAGTTTACAATCAACGCGGTGGGCTTGGGCACGGAATGGCGTACAGCCCGTTCCAGCGCGCGTAGCATGTTTTCATCCGGCGTTGCCGGAATGGAGCGGATGGAAGCTCCGGCAATAATAAAGCCAAACTGATGAATGGGGTAGGAGGGGTTAGGCACCAAAATGGTGTCCCCCGGGCTGGTAATGGCGGAAGCCAGATTGGCCAGCCCTTCCTTGGAGCCCAGTGTGACAATCACTTCCTTGTCCGGGTCCAGCCCAACGTGAAAGCGACGTTCATAATATCCAGCAACAGCCTTGCGTAGCCCCGGAATGCCGCGACTAACAGAATAACGGTGGGTACGAGGGTCCTGCACCGTTTCCAGCAGTTTATTAACAATGTGCTGCGGGGTGGGGGTGTCTGGATTACCCATGCCGAGGTCAATAATATCCTCGCCCCGCGCGCGGGCTGCTGCCTTGGCCTGGTTTACCGAGGCAAATACATAAGGCGGCAGACGGCGGATGCGATGGAATTCTTCAGTCATGGGTTTTTAATGCTCTAAAGAAACAGGGGGCAAGGAACCCCCCGCAGGTTTGTGGGAAGAAGCATAGTAATCGTCAGAGCAGAACAGGCAACTCCTCACACCGCCCAAAATGCTGGAATGACACTTTTGTAAGTGGGTTTCAGGGGCTGGTCGCCACTTTGGCGCCTGTGCCAAAGGCATCCCCCCGCACATGAATGCTGGAGGAAGGCACGCCAAGATTCACCAGTGCTGTTGCCAAACGTTGAGCCCGCAAAATCCCAAGTTTTACAGCATCAGACTGGTCCTGCGCGCTTAATGAAAGGGCATTGCCAAACCCACGGATGAAGAATGGCCCATTAGGGTGATCCGCTTTGAGTTTGCTAAGCGTATTTTCCTGCCCGCTGGACAGCACATCTGACTGCGGCACAAAGTGGAAAGAAGTGCCTTTTACATCAACCAGATCATAGTTTGGCTTGATGGTATCTGGCACATGCGCATCGGAAGGCACATCAAAGCCCGGAAAAGATGGGGCTGTGGGAGGGCCATCTGGAATCTGCGGAATATCAGAGGCCGGTATTTCTGTTTGTGCGGCTTTTGGGCGCACCGCTGGCATGCCAACTTCTGGTTCTGCTTCTGCCGTTTTATCCTGCGCCTTGTTGGCGTGGCTATCCTTGGAAGATGCCTTGCCGGTTGGGGACGCAGCGTTTTGCGTATTTTGGTTTGGTGAGGAATCTGCGGCATCCATAATGGCACCACTTACGCCTTCTGGCAGACTGGCCTGTTGAGAGCCATCCTGTGCCGCGCCATTTGACTGGGGAGAAGACGTAGCAGAAGGGGCCGCTTTTGCCGGAGGCTGTGCAGTAGCAGACGGCGGAGGCGGAATATTGGGGATAATGCTGCCATTGGCAGCGACTGTCCGGTAAGCCAGATTGCGCTCACGAATCAGCCCTTGTGTCACAAGCGCGCGATCTTGGGGGGAGGGCATTTCCGGCGCTTGTGTGGGAGTAAGGCCAACATGCGGGTAGGGATCATAAATACCGGGCGGCGGGGGCCGTTGAGAAGCAATAACCCCACCACGCATATGCTGCACCCAAGAAAGCGTGCCATCAACGGCATCCTTATGGGGGCTGCATCCGCCAAGAAGAAGCGCACCAGAGGCCATGAGCACTCCAAGCCGTACAGCAGGTTTTAGACCTATGGCGCTGCGGGGTGTCCGCTTGTGTTCTAAGCAGGGTTGCGGCATGGCAGCGCGGATACTCCGACTAATGGAAACCAGACAGTAAGACAGAGCGCACCTTACCCTTTTCCGTCCCGGCTGGCGAGACAGCACATGATTGCCCCTTGGCAGGCAGCCTTAGGCAGCGCAGGATAAGGGAATGTACACAGATACAGAACATGCGGAGAAAGCAATGACGGGCATTTTCCCCCGTAACGCCATCAAGATGGATGACGAACCGGAAACTCCGGCAGCCCCGGAGAAGGCAGAAGAAAAAACAGCCGGCGCCCCGCATGGCGAACTGGAACACAAGTTGTTCAAGCAGCGGAAAGTGCTGATTTTTGGCGGGATTGATGATAAAATCGCCCGCGATGTAACGGGCCGCCTTTTGGCGCTGGCTGGTGAATCTGACCAGCCGATTGATGTCTATGTTAACTCTCCCGGTGGGCATGTGGAAAGTGGTGACACAATCCATGACATGATCCGCTTTGTCGATTCGATTGCCCCGATCAACATGATTGGCACAGGCTGGGTGGCATCTGCTGGTGCGCTGATTTTTGCCGCCGGGCATAAAGAGCGCCGATTCTGCTTACCCAATACGCGCTTTTTGCTGCATCAGCCGATGGGTGGTGTGCGTGGTCCGGCAACGGATATCGACATTGAAGCGCGTGAAATTATCAAGATGCGTGAACGGCTAAACCGGATTTTCGCTAAAGAAACCGGCCATAGCTATGAAAAAGTCGCAAAAGATACGGATCGCAACTATTGGATGTCTGCCAAGGAAGCGATTGATTACGGCTTAGTGACCAAGATCATTTCAAAGCTATCTGATCTGCACTAATACACATCGCGCCTGCTTCGCATTTCCAACTTTGGATTGGGCGAGGCAGGCGCGTTTGCGTTACTGGATCTGCCAGAATGTCTGCCCAAAAGGTTGGGTGTGTCGTATGAGGCAAGGTCCCTAGAAAACAGGTTCCTCACATGGGTTCTCTGAGCGATATCTATTCTCATCTGCCTGAAAGCATGGATGATTTGCCTCCGCCGCCCAATGAGGCCGCAGTGGAAGAGGCTGATTATCGTGCCCGCCATTGGGTAAGCCCCGTAAAAGGGCCGCTTACGCCGGGGTCTGAGGCGCATAAGCATGCCTTGGCGGAAATGTTCCGCGAGACGTTTAATCCTTACAGGCCATCCGTTATCAACTGGCCTAAATTGGACCCGGAAACGCTCAAGCGGATAACGTCCCTACCTATCTGGGATATCGCCGTGCAGACAGAAGGCAAGGCCCGCCTGCGCATGGCTGCTTATGCCAATCTGGTTACAGACCCGGATATGAAGGATGCCATCTCCCGCAATGCGTGGGAGGAAAACCGGCATAAGGAAGTGCTGTCCAAAATGGTGGCAGCCTATGATATCCCTATGGCGCCGGAACCCCCTTACGTTGAGCCCAAGGATGTTGAGTGGGCGTATCTGGTGACAGGTTTTTCCGAATGTGCGGACAGTTTTTTTGCCTTTGGCATGTTCGAACTGGCCAAGCGTTCTGGCTATTTTCCGCCTGAACTAACAGATACGTTTGAACCTATCATGCAGGAGGAATGCCGCCATATCCTTCTGTTTGCCAACTGGTTGGCATGGAACCGGGCTGTTATGCCTTGGTGGCGTCGGCCTTACTTTGAACTGAAGGTTCTGGCTGTTTGGGCATTCCTTGGCTACGAGCGCTTGTCTCTTGTGCGCACGGTGGATGATAACGGCCAGGTACATACGCAGGACAACAATTTTACGGTAACTGGCACCAAGGAAGTTACAAACATTCAGATCAATCTGCCTGATTTCATGCAGCTTTGTCTGGATGAGGATGACCGGCGTTTTTCCGGCTATGATCCACGCCTGCTGCGCCCAACAACCACGCCTGCCATTGCACGCGTTATTCGTGATGTTGGGCGATGCTGGGAATTTGCTAGCGGTGTTTTCAAGGCAAATCGTAAAACAGCCGCTTAATCTGTTTTAAAATTATCCCAACCAGCCCGATTATCTCATTTGGGTTGGTTGGGTAAATTTTTATCTGCTTGAGGCTTTGGCGTTGCCATAGCGCCTATAATGGAAAGGCGGGGGCATTTCTGGGCGCTCTGTTATAGCTTGGGCAATAAGATCATGGTCCGGTGCACGGTGGCATACAGGGTCAGTCGCCGTAGCATCTCCCGCTAGAGCCAAGGCTTGGCAGCGGCATCCGCCCCAATCATCTTCCTTGAACGCGCAGGACTGGCATGGTTCGGGCATCCAATCTGTGCCACGGAACAGGCGGAACAGGGGCGCATTTTCCCAGATATCGGCGAGAGAACCTTCTGCAACAGAAGGCATCTGAACGCCCGGAATGCTCTCTGCCGCATGGCATGGCAGCACTTTGCCTGCAGGAGAAACGTTTAGAAAGCGTTGGCCCCATCCACCCATGCAGGGTTTGGGCCGGTCTGCATAATAATCTGGCGTTACAAAATCTATGCTCATGCGGCCAGCGAGACGGGTGCGTGCTTCAGCAACAATTTTTTCTGTTTCTTCCACCTGAGCACGGCTGGGCAGTAACGCATTACGGTTGAGTAGCCCCCAGCCATAATATTGCGTATGTGCAATTTCTACGCGTCTGGCCCCAAGCTGTTCAGCTAAGGCCAGCATAGCTGGCACACGTTCACAGTTTTTCCGATGGATTACAAAATTCAGTGTAAGGGGCAGCCCTTCGGCTTTAATAAGTTGTGCCGCTTCCAGCTTTTTGGCGTGGGCACCTTTCATATGGGCAATATGGTCTGCGCTTTCAGCTTCGGCATCCTGAAAGGAAAGTTGGATATGGTCTAACCCAGCATCAGCCAGTTCTTGTAGGTTTTTGGCATTGAGCAGCACGCCGGAGGTAATCAGGTTGCTATATAATCCTGCTTTGGCGGCATGGGCGACAAGTTCGGGTAGATCTGGCCGTGCCATGGGCTCACCACCAGAAAAGTGAACTTGCAATACGCCCATTTCAGCAGCTTCGCTCAGCACACGTTTCCAGTCTTGTGTGCTGAGTTCCTGCGTGCGGGGTTCCAGTTGTAAAGGGTTGGAACAGTAAGGGCACTGTAAAGGGCAACGGTGCGTGAGTTCTGCAAGCAGGCTCATGGGAGGGGGAGGCATGCTCATACTGCCAGCAACACCTGCTTGGTGGTCAGATCCTGCAAAAGGGCCAACACATCCCGTGCAATAATATCCCGCGGGGCGGAAAATTTTTGGCAGAGCAGATCTAATATATCTCTCACATTGCGGGTGCCATTTATCTGTTGCAGCACTTCAACCGCGATAGGGTCTGCATGAAAGGCGCGTTCAGGCGCTTGAATGAACCATACTTCCCGCACGCGGTCATATTGCAGGCGTGTGCCCCGCGCAAATCGGAGGATACTGCTTTCAGAAATCATGGAAGTATCAGGTGTTTGGCTCATGCTGCAGTTTCTGGGCGGAAAGAACCCGGTGGAATACGAGCGGGCGTGACGTAAGCATAATCCAGCGCATCCAGCATGGACCACAGCACGCCGCATTTAAACTTAAGCGCGTTGAGCACACTCTGCTGTTGCTCCACCGTGCGAGCGTGCTCCTTTACATAAGCAAGCGCAAAAGCAGAATCCTGCGGTGCCTGTGTCAGGCGCGGTTTAAAGTAAGCCAGTGTTTCTTCGGTAATGAAGGCATAGTTCTGCAACATGCCCGAAACACGCTCGCTGATAATGGTGGGGGAGAACAGTTCTGTCAGGGAGGAAGCAATAGCCTCCAGCACAGAACGTTCGCGCACAAAATGCACATACGCCTCTACTGCAAACTTTGTGCCAGGCAGCAGGCCTTCGAGTGATTCGACATAGGCACGATCTAGCCCCAGGCCATCCGTAAGCTTCAGCCAGCGCGCCACGCCGCCGGAGCCCGGTTCTGTGCCATCATGGTCTTCCAACCGTCTCCGCCATTCACGCCGCAATTCGGCAGTGGGAAGGCGTGCGAGGAGAGAGGCATCTTTAGCGGGAATGCTGGCCTGATAGTAATACCTGTTCAACGCCCATGCCTGAACCTGCCCTTTGTTCAGTTTGCCGTCGTGCAATGCGCGATGGAAAGGGTGCAGGTTGTGGTAGCGTTCTGCGCCTATGGCGCGCAGGGCTTGTTCCAGTTCATTCGGGGTGAGCGGTTGGGTGGTCATAGCGAGACTTTCATTCCATCAAATGCAACATCCCATCCTGCTTGCTCTATGGCGCGGCGCTCTGGTGAATCGGCCAGAAGAATAGGGTTGGAATTATTGATGTGGATGAGAATTTTACGTTTCACATGTAAAGGGCGGAAGGCGGCAATGGTGCCATCGGGCTCATCGGCAATGGACATATGGCCCATGCGGTGCCCGGTTTTGCTGCCTAGTCCGGCGCGGATCATTTCATCATCTGTCCACAACGTGCCATCAAAGAACACAACATCTGCGCCATTTATGCGGTTGCGTAGCGCATCTGTCATCATCGCGCAGCCGGGAATAAACAGGGCTCGGGCGCGGCCATCCGTTATTTCCAGCCCAATGTTTTCCCCATTACTCATGATTTCAGCAGGGTTTTCGGCCTTTTCTGCGTAAAGGGGGACTTTGCCCGGTACAATAAAAGGCATGATGCTAAACCCAGCCGGAACCAAAGAAATAGGGTGCTCTGGCTGCATGGCATGGCGTGGCACAAGCGTGCGATCTAGCGCATTAAAAATAGGATTTGCGTTGAGCTGATCCAGCACAGGTTGTGTGGCATATAGATTAAAGTGCTGCCGCTCGCGCAGGGTAAGCAAGCCCGTAATGGCGTCTATTTCCCCACTTGTAAGCACAACGCCAGAAATGGGGGTGGAGCGTAGCCCTTCACGCGGGAACATATCCGGTGTCTGGTTGATCTGGGTGCGCAGATCGGGCGAGGCATTGAGCACATACCAGTGCTGGCCGTCTCCACTTACGGCAATAGATGCCTGCGTGCGGGAAGGGGCTGCGGGGTCTCCCGCACGGGCGCGGCGGCAAGCGGGGGCGTTAGAGTTCCATTGCGGAAAGCCGCCACCCGCACCTGCACCAAGAACAACAATCTCAAGCATAACAACACATCTAAATAAAAAAGCCGCCAGTGCAAAACCGGCGTTAAAGCCGGTAATGGCTGGCGGCTAAGCTGGGCAAAACCCCGACTTATTTCTTCTGGCCGCAAACGTAGCTGTTGATTTCAGCGCCCAACGGAATTTCGGTAACTTTTGGTGCAGTCCAAGCCATAAGCCTGTCTCCTTGATTGAGTTGAAACAGAGCAGATTCCTACAGGCTCTCCAGATAAAGATCCGCAGGAAAAAGCCGCTTTTGCGCCTTGCAGTGTGATGAAAAATGGCTATCACGCAAGGGTTCTACCCCCCAAAGAGGCGCGTAGAGGGGCTATTTTCACGCAACTGTGAATAAAAGAAGGGCTGTACAGCGCAACAGCACAAAATGTGTGCAAGATTTGTCTTGGCTGGCGGAGTCTTCTAAAGCAGCCCAAACAGGCAAGGCCTCAGCCCAGCGGGGCCACTATGCCGGGGAGGAAACAGATGAGTGACCAGATACGGAGTTGGGGTAAGACGCACGCATGATGAATAGTCAGGTTAAGGCGCTGTTTGTCCGTGTCTTTCGCAATACCGGGTATATTCTGGGGGGGCGTGGGTTTTGCGCGGCTCTATCACTTATAACCACAGCAGTTTCCGCACGTGCATTGGGCTTGCAGGATTATGGTGTTCTGCTGCTTATCAATTCTTTTGTTCTCTCCTGTTCGGCTGGGTTGCGGTTTCAATCTTGGCAACCTTTGCTGCAATACGGCAGTAGCTTGTACCGTAAGGGAGACAGGCATCCGTTTCAGATGCTCTTACGCCATTGCATGCTGCTGGATGGCGTAGGCGCTGTGGCAGGTATGGGCGTTGCCTTGCTGCTGTGTGAATGGTTCGGAAATCTTTTAGGTTGGGGAGATGCGTCTTCCGCCACACCGTTTTGGTACATGACAGTTATTCTGTTCATGAACACAGGCGGCGCTATGGGCGTGATGCGGTTGCTGGATCGGTACGAACTCTCTGTGCTGGCAGATAGTGGAAGCGGGCTGATCCGTTTGGTGGGCAGCCTTGCGGGGCTGTTTTGGCACTGGTCTTTCACCAGTTTTTTGGTGATCTGGTATTTCTCAACTGTTGCATCATTTTTTATTAATTACGGAATGGGCGCGTATCTGCTTTTGCGCTCAGATGGGTTGCAAAATTTCCGTATATTTGGCGTGCCGTGGGTAAGCCCTATCAAGGGTATCTGGCGCTTTATTTTTTCTGTCAGCATCAATCAGGCGCTTGCGCGGCTTTCTTCGCGCTTAACGGTAATGATTGTAGGTGCCGTTCTTGGCCCGCAGAGTGCTGCCATTTATAATGTAACGTGGCAGATTTCTGATGGTCTGGCGCGCCCGGCCCAGATGATGACACCAGCTTTGTATCCAGAACTGGTGGCCTTGAAAGATAAGAGAGACTGGGCATCTATCCGGCAGGTAACGCATCGTATCTTGCAAGTGCTTGGTGTGTTCTCGGCAGCGGTGCTGGCGATTGTGTTTGTGTTGGGGCCTTGGCTGTTGCATGTGCTGCTGACTGTGCCGTGGTCTGGCACCCGCACACTTCTGCTGCTGATGACATTAACTGCCATTCTGGACTTGTGGGATGTGCCGCTAGAACCTTTGTTGGTTTCTCTTAATCGTGCCCATCAGATTTTGCTGGGGCGGTTGTTTACAATGTGCGTAACACTGCCCTTGCTGTATTTCCTAACTTCTGGGTTAGGGATGACCGGAGCCGGTCTGGCAACATTAATAGGCGAGTTGGTAATCTTCCTAACCCGGCTTGTGCCTTACCTGTTGATGAGCCGAAAGCAGGATTTTGGAAGAGGCAATGGCTAAGGCAGCGCCAGTTTCTGATACATGTGAGGTGTGGATACTGGATACACATCGTGCCGGTGAAATGGCGCAGTGCAGGGCTTTGGCGGATATGCTTGGATTGCCGTGCCAGATTATTCCACTTCAGGCAGATTTTAGCTTACCAGAGCAGATTCCGGATACTCGAAACCTTCGGTTAATTCTGTCTTTTGGTAATGCAGTGCAGGCTGCCTTGGCGTTGCGAACCCGCTGTAAAAACACGCCAGCCATTGTGCAATTAGGGCGGCCAAGCCATGTGCCCGCAGCAGATTTGGATCTGATAATTATTCTGCCGCAGGATGATTATCCGACAGCTTCCAATGTATTGCGTTTAAGATTTCCCTTAAATGGTGCGGATAAAGGCCAGAGATTTATCCCGCAAGCAAATCCAGCTACACGGCATGGCGGTACGGTTGTTTTGTATGGTGCGCCCTCAAAGCAGTTTTTTCTGGATAAGCAGGATACATATAAACTTCTAAGTTTCAGCCATAAACTGGCACAGGCACACCATGAACCATTGCATGTACTTACCAGCCCAAGAACTCCTGTAGAGGCTGAAGGTTGGCTGGAGGATATAAGCAAAACCATTCCAATGCAGATTTATATGTTCCGAAAAGGCGTTAACCCTTTCCGGAGGTTTTTGCAGGAGGCCAGCAGGTTTGTTGTAACTGGAGATAGTGCATCCATGTTGGCAGATGCGTGCCGTACGGGGGCGCCTGTATGGCTGTTTCCATTACGGGCTAAGCAAAGCCTCATGGCGCGGTTGCAAGCCAGTGTAGATTGGCTGGGGTTACACACTATCCGCAACAGGCTCGTGCGTTCTGGTTGGTTGGGAAGTGGGACATGCTTTGATAAGTGGCATACCACTCTGGCCGAGCAGAATTATATCCATTTGGTGACACCACAGGTTTCTTCTCGGGCATTGATGTGGCAGCCAAATGCATTGCGGCGGGATGATGATATGCAAAAATGTTATGAGAGCATCATGAAACTGCCTTTGTTTATTGCCAGATAAGCCGCGGCATTAGATATGCTGGGGAGTGTGGCAATGTTTGCCACGTTTATGGTTTCTGCCATTGGGAAGTCTGTTTCGGCTGACGACTTATAACGGCATTTCACAACGGGCAGACATGTGCATGCACGATAATCTTGAACGGAATGAGCAGGCAGTTCTGCAAGGAACATGCGCAGCCATTGTTACGTATGGTGACCGTGTCCATTTTCTAAAACAGGTTTTGGAAGGTGTTTTTAGCGCCGGTGCCGGGCATGCCGTTGTTGTAGATAATGGCACGGCAGAAAGTGTGGCGGCAGAAATTGCCAGATTGCCAGAAATATTCGGAGCAGATCGGCTTACCATTATTCGCCTGCAAACCAATACGGGTTCAGCCGGTGGTTTTCATGCGGCTATTCAGGCAGCGGCTTTGCGTGAAAGCACGCAGCACATATGGGTGCTGGATGATGATAACAGGCCTGAGCCAGATTCCCTGAAAGCTCTTTCCAAAGCATGGATAAGTATGGGGGCAAGTAAGCAGGTATGTCTCAGTAGTTTTAGGGAAGATAAAACAACATATAAGAAGCTTTTTAAAACCTGTAAGTTTCACGGAATTACAAAAAACTCATTTTTCGGTTTTTCCATGCAAACTTTGCTGCGGAAACAAAAAGCAAAGGTTTGGCAGAAAGATGGGCTGAAATGCCTGCAAATGCAGATGTCAGCTTATGGTGGTTTCTGGTTTCATAAAAGCTGGATTCAAAAAGTTGGTCTGCCGGATGCACGGCTTTTTCTTTATTTTGATGATTACGACTTTACCCTGCGGATTACAGAAAACGGAGGGCAAATTTGGGCGTGCCAGAACAGTGTTCTCAAAGATCTGGAACTATCATGGCAGGTCAATGATTCCGTATTGCAACACTGGCTGCGTGAAGAAGAAAACTTTTCCCGCACTTATTTCTCTATTCGTAATCGTGTTTATATTGAAAGAAAATTTGTAAAAAATAAGTATATTTATGATGCAAATATTATTCTATATTTTATATCAAAGATTATTTTTAAAAATAGGCAGAGTGTTTACTATCATTTCCGGCATCCGCACTTGGTGTGCAGAAGGTGGAAGCTGATTACACAGGCTATAAAAGCCGGTAAGGCTGCAGATTTTCAAACACTCCCTCCGGCGGTTTGAAAGAAATGTTTGCTAAGCTGTTTAACGCGGTTTTAAAGAATTTTCTTTCTGTAAGGCTAAGCAAAGCCTGATACTTTAATCACGTCTGTTTAACCCCAGCGCAACAATAGAATGCGCCGGGGTTTTTGCGTCTTAAGCGCCCGGTTTTACTGGGTCTTTCAACGTTACAATAAAGGGCACATGGTCAGATGGGCGCTGCATTGCGCGTTCATTTTTATCAGGTTCAGCCGTTTGCAGACGTTCTGCAAGGCGAGGGGAAAGCAGCATGTGGTCAATCCGCAGCCCGCAATCTCGCTCCCATGCGCGGGCCTGATAATCCCAGAATGTATAAGCTGCGCCTGTTGGATGCACTGCCCGCAAAGCATCTGTCAGCCCCAGCCAGAGTAAGCGACGATACGCAGCCCGGCTTTGTGGGCGCACAAGCGCATCTTCTGGGCCAAGGGCTCCGGGGGCGCAATCTATAGGGGCAGGACAGATGTTGTAGTCACCCGCCAATACAAAATCTGTTTCTTCAGCCAGCAAAAGGCGTGCGCGCGCTGTTAAGGCGTTTAGGAACTCAAGCTTGGTGGCATAGCCCTGTTCTCCACCTGAATTGCCATTGGGCAGATACAAATTGCCCAGCACAATATGTTGGGTGCGCACTTCCACATACCGTGCTGCCGGATCTGAAAAGCCGGGGAGGTGATCTGTGGTGACGCTAAAATCTCCACGCACAAGAGTAGCAACCCCATTGTAGGATTTCTGCCCTACTACGGCGCAGCCATACCCAGCATCCTCAAAGGCAGCTTTGGGGAATAGATCCGTCTCGCACTTGATTTCCTGCAGCATCAGCACGTCTGGCTGTTCGCGCTTCAGCCAATCCAATACCAGATCCAGGCGTTGACGGACGGAGTTTACATTCCAAGTCGCAAGTTTCATGCTACGGAAAAGCTTGTGCCACAGCCGCAGGAAGATGCTGCATTAGGGTTGTTTACCGCAAAATGCGCGCCCATCAGCTTGTCTGCAAAATCAAGCTCTGCGCCAGACAGCAAATCCATACTGGCCGGATCAACCACAACCAACGCACCGTTTTTTTCTATGCGCGTATCATCGGCCGCAATATCAGCCGCGGGAATAAGCGTGAAAAGATACTGAAAGCCGTTACATCCCCCGGCTTCTACAGAGACACGCATGGCAACCGGTGCTGGAGTTTCTGGGGTGGCAGTTGCCTGCTTTTTGGCAATTACACTGGCAATGCGATTTGCCGCAGATTCCGAAACGGAAAAGGGTGTTGGCTGGGTCATCCTTCTTAAATAGCTTGCGCGCCCTCTGGTTTGAAGGGGCAAGATGCCAAGAATAGTCAACTTTGGCGGAATATTCTAAACTCCTATAAGTTTCATCCGGATTGGATACCGGCAACAGGCTGGTGGACCGTGCTGCAAAGGAAACCGCAGGAGTGCCAGACACGACAGAATGCAGGGATCTGATGCCCTATGCTGTTCAGCCAGGAGAAGGCCGGGCGCGCCGCCTTTATGATGAGCCAGAATCTCTCACACGTTCACCGTGGCAGCGTGATCGGGATAGAGTAATCCATTCTTCGGGCTTTCGTCGCCTGCAATATAAAACGCAGGTGTTTGTGAACCATGAGGGAGACTTCTTCCGCACGCGTCTGACACATTCCTTGGAAGTGGCGCAGGTGGCCCGCTCCATGGCTCGGTTTCTGAAGCTGGATGAAGATCTAACAGAAGCCGTCGCTCTGGCGCATGATCTGGGGCACACGCCCTTTGGGCATGCGGGGGAAGATGCGCTGGCTGCCCATATGCAGGAATGGGGTGGGTTCGACCATAACACACAGGCCCTCCGGCAGGTGATGCTGAAGGAACGCCGGTATCTGGCATTTGATGGGTTGAACCTGACATGGGAAACACTGGAAGGGTTGGCCAAGCATAATGGGCCAGTTAAACGCCCGCCTGCACGATTGCTGGAATTAGATGCACTGTTTCCGCTGGAACTTTCTACATACGCCTCTGCCGAGGCGCAGGTGGCGGCACTGGCGGATGATATTGCCTATCATGGGCATGATCTGGACGATGGCGTAAAATCAGGCCTGCTCTCGCTGGATGATCTGGTAGATGTGCCCGTAGTGGGGGAAGAACTGTTTGAAGTGCGGAAGGCTGCGGCTGATCTGCCTTCTCACGATACACGCACTTTACAGCGTATCCGTCATGAAATGGTGCGTCGTGTTATTCATAAACTGGTGACGGATGTGTTGATCTGCACGCGCGAACGCTTGCAGGATCTGGCCCCTCGGCATGTGGAGGATATACGCGCAGCATCCGGCCCAGTTGTGGCCTTTCATGAGCAGATGGCCCAAGCCAATAAAGGTATCCGTAAGTTTCTGTTTGCCCACCTGTATCGCCATTGGCGCGTGAACCGGATGACGCACAAGGCCCGGCACGTTACGGCAGAACTTTTTGATACGCTTACGGAGTCGCCATCCCTTCTGCCGGCTGAATGGCAGCGTGAGGCAGAGGGAAAAGATGCCACAGGGTTACGGCGTGTGGTGGCGGATTATGTGGCTTCCATGACAGATCGCTACGCCATGGAAGAACATAGACGGTTGACGGACCTGTCTGTTGCAGGCTGATAAACGCGCTTTCAGCGCTTTCTTACTATTACGGGGTTAAGTGTTTTATGTCTGACTGTGTGTTTCAGCGTTATCGCCAACATGTTCTGGCCATTGTGCAGGAACTGCTGCCCAATGTGCCGGAAGAAACGCTGGCCCGCGTGGAACTGACCCCAACGCGAGACCCCGCGCACGGAGATATGGCAACCAATGCCGCTCTCCTGCTGGCTAAGGTGGCACGCCGCAAACCATCAGATATTGCGGCTGATCTGGTAGCTGCCCTGCAAAAGGTGGATGGTGTTGCCTCTGTAGCCGCAGCCGGGCCGGGCTTTGTGAACATTACGCTTAAGCCCGATGTCATGCGTAGTGTTCTGCCTGCAGTGTTGCGTGTGGGTGAAGCCTATGGGGCATCTCAGGCAGGCAAAGGCTTACGGGTGAATGTGGAGTATGTTTCCGCCAACCCAACAGGGCCTATGCATGTAGGCCATTGCCGTGGGGCTGTGGTGGGGGATGCCCTTGCCAACCTTATGGCCAAGGCAGGCTTTGCCGTTACCAAGGAATTTTACATTAATGATGCCGGTGCACAGGTAAAAGCGCTGGCATGGGCAGCTTACTGGCGCTACCTGCAAGCCCTTGGCACCAAAATGACGCAGGATGATTTTTCTGCGCTGGCTCCCGGTGGCCTGCAATATCAAGGTGAATATCTTATTCCCGTAGGTATGGAGCTGGCGGCAGAATACGGGAACAAGCTGACAGAAACCGATGCAGATGGTGCGCCCTTGCCAGCGCCGGAAGCCACATGGCTGGAAACAGTGCGTGGTTTTGCCGTGGCGCATATGCTCACGGCTATCAAGGAGGATCTGGCAGCCCTTGGTGTGCACCACGATGTGTTTACGTCAGAAGCCGAAGTGTTGCGCCGTGGTGTAACAGATGCAGCCATCAGCAAACTGGAACAGCAGGGCCTGCTATATGAAGGCGTGCTGGAGCCCCCCAAAGGCAAGTTGCCGGAAGATTGGGAAGAGCGTGAGCAGCTTTTGTTCCGTTCCACTCAGTTTGGGGATGATGTAGATCGTCCACTGCGCAAGTCTGATGGCACCAATACCTATTTTGCGAATGATATTGGCTACCATGCAGATAAGGTAGCCCGTGGTGCGCAGATGATGATTGACGTATGGGGGGCCGATCACGGTGGTTACGTCAAACGCATGAAGGCCGCCGTTAAGGCGATTACGGGTGATACGGTGCCGCTTGAAGTGGTGCTGTGCCAGATTGTGCATATTCTGCGTGATGGACAGCCCGTTAAAATGTCCAAACGGGCAGGCACGTTTGTTACTCTGCGTGATCTGATTGATGAAGTCGGGCGTGATGCGGTGCGCTTTACCATGCTTACCCGCAAGAGCGATGCCCAGATGGAGTTCGATCTTGATCTGGTGGTGGCGCAGCAGCGTGATAACCCGGTGTTTTATGTGCAGTACGCCCACGCCCGTTGTCGCTCCGTGTTGCGCGCCGCTGCAGAAGCCGCTGCATATGGTGATACGGATGAGGCAGCTCTTGCTTCAGCATCGCTCGAATCTCTGACATCCGATGCCGAAATGGCGCTTATTCGCCGTTTGGCAGAATGGCCGCGTATGGTGGAAGCCGCAGCGCTTGCGCGCGAACCCCATCGTGTGGCCTTCTACCTTGCAGATGTGGCGGGTGATTTTCATGCCTTATGGAATCGTGGCCGGGATGATGCTTCTTTGCGCTTCCTTCAGCCTGATGCCGTAGAGGCAACCCGTGCGCGTCTTGCCCTTGTTGCAGCTACGGCGGTGGTTATCCGCTCTGGTCTTGCAGTCATGGGTGTGGAACCCGTGGAGGAAATGCGCTGATGAGTGATGAAGACCGCCCTAAATTTTCAGCGGATGACAGGATCAGTCGTGCGCGTGAGCGTATGAGCATGGATTATGAAGATCCGGCACCAACACGGCCAACGGCTGTAGGTGGCCGCCCAACCGAAAACGTGCTGACCCGCTTTTTAAGCAGTGATACGGGTACGCGGCGGCTGGTTTACGGGGCTGCTGGTCTGGGCGGTTTACTGGTGTTGGGGATTGGTGGCTGGGCGCTAATGGGGCACCATCAGCATGGTATCGCCATTATGGGGCCGCCACCGGTTTCCATGCGCACAAAGCCGGTTGATCCGGGTGGGATGCAGCTTGATTCTGTTGCCATGCCCGATGAGGAGGGTGACCCAAAAGCACACCCTGTTCCGGCCCCAGAAAAACCTAATCCAGAAGCCTTGGCTGCCCAATATGGCGCACAGGGTGGAAGTGATTCTGCGAAGCCGGAGGGGGCACCCGTTCCGGCTACAGGAGCAGAAGGAGCAGGTGCTGGGCAGGCAGCAGATCAACAGGCTGCTGCGGCACCTCCGGCAGACGCACCAAGCACCTCTGCGCAGGAAGAAACCGAAGCTTCTACCAGCGGAGAGGAAGGGGATACGGCGGCTGCGCAATCGGTTGCCAATAACCCGAAACCCAAGCCAGCCGCGCCTGTTCCGGCCAAGGATACTGCTGCAGCAAGTAAAGCCGCACCGGCTGATACAAAAACATCAACTGTGCCACATGGCGGTGTAGAAGGTGGAAAGTATCAGGTGCAGTTGGCTGCGGTGCAGAACGAAGATGAAGCACGTAAGGAATGGTCACGTCTGAAATCGCGTTACCCCACCTTGTTTGGAGAGAGCACCCCTTCCTTTGTGCGGACGGAGCAGAATAACGCTACGTTCTATCGCTTGCGCGTAAAGGGCTTTGCTTCTGTGGCAACTGCGCGTGAATTCTGCTCTGCGGTGCGCGAACGCGGCATGGCCTGCATGGTAGTGCGGCAGTAAGCTGCAACTGGTTTGGCAGAATGGAAGCAGGACACACGCAGGCAGATGTTGAAAGTGCGCTAAGCCCAGTAGAGGCTTCTGGCGTACTGCCTGCTCATGTTGATACGCAGGCAGAGCAGGCACCACGTGTGCCGCTGTTGCGGTTGGAGGGATTTGAAGGTCCTATGGACCTTCTACTTGATCTGGCTCGGGCGCAAAAGGTTGATCTGGCCCGTATTTCCATTCTGCAACTTGTAGAACAATATCTTGCCGTTGTGGAAAATGCCCGCCGGGTTCGGCTGGAATTGGCCGCAGACTGGCTGGTTATGGCAGCATGGTTGGCGTGGCTTAAATCCCGCCTGTTGCTGCCTCCGGATGATGAACTTGCTGTAGAGGGTGAAGAAGCCGCAGAACTGTTGCAGGAGCGGCTGATAGAACTTGCCTGTATGGGTGAGCTGGCCCGCTGGTTGGATGATAGGCCCAGATTGGGGCGGGATGTATTCGCCCGTGGCGTGGCAGAAGATCTGGTAGAAATAGACCGTTCTGGTCTGGCGCTAGATATGCCGCAGCTTATGCGGGCCTATATGGCGGCTATGCGGCGTAATGCGCGCAAGAGAATTTATGCTCCACGCACTTTACGGTTCTGGACTGTGCAGGATGCCTTAAGCAGGCTGACACGTCTGCTAGGTGAAACACCACCGGGCTGGAGCAGTCTGGATGCTTTTTTGCCAGATGTTTTGCCAGAACAGGCAGAAGGAGCAGATGCGGTGCGCCAACGGCGCGCTGCTGTGGCGGGTACACTTATTGCGGGGCTGGAATTGGCAAAAAGTGGAAGGCTGGAATTGCGGCAGGAAGAGGTTTTTGGACAGATCATGCTACGCCCGCATGAAGAAATACATGAGTCCGAGCATGATAGTGCTGAAAACATACTTCCAGCAGAAGAAGCACAAACTTCATGATCACTGACATGGTGGATAAACCTGCTTCTGAAAGTGAAGGAGCCATTAAAGTGGTTCAGCCTGAAAACACTATGGTTTCAGAAGAGGCTTTGCGTCTGGCTGAAGCGCTTATTTTTGCTTCTACCGAACCTGTAAGTGCGCGCCGGTTGGCGGAGTTGCTGGAATTGCGTCAGCTTGTGCCAGATGGGGTGGATAATCTGGCAACGTTTGTAACGGCTGTTTTGCAAGCCCTTGTGCAGCGTTATGAAGGCCGCGGTGTAATGCCTGTTGAAATAGCCGGAGGATGGCAGTTTCGGACAGCGCCAGATCTGGCACCAGCCCTTACGCGTGTATTGGAGCGGCCGCGCCGTTTTTCACGTGCAGTTATGGAAACACTGGCCATTATTGCTTACCACCAGCCCTGTACACGCGTACAGATAGAAGAAATACGCGGTGTCAGCCTTGGGCAGAATGTGCTGGATACGTTGATAGAATCTGCGCTTATTATGCCTAAAGGGCGCAAGGAAGTGCCGGGGCGGCCGGTGCTGTGGGGCACCACGCAGGATTTTTTACGTCACTTTAGCTTACGTTCCTTGGCGGATCTGCCGCGTAGGGAGGAACTGTTGGTGGAAGTGCCCGAAAACGCGGGAGCAATGGGGCGGCCTCAAACCGAAATTACGTTTGCAAAGGGCGAGGAAGAAGCCGCAGACCAAACGGAACATACGCCCGATACGTCAGATGCTGATGCCGTGCCGGATAGTGAGCTACAGGCGGAGGCTGATCCAGTTGAAGGCGCTGAAAATACAGATGCGCAGGCAGAGAAAACGCCAGAGGTTGCGGAAGAAAGCGTAAAACCGCGTGTTCCCGCGCCAGAAGGCTCGTGATAGATACTCTGCATCTGGTTGCGCGGGCGTTTTTGTTTTTCCCGTGCGGTGCGTGCAGCAACGGAACTGCCCATGTTTGATTTTGCCTGGTCTGAAATCGCGCTAATTGGCGCCGTGGCTCTGGTCGTGATCGGCCCGAAGGATTTGCCCGTGGCCATTCGTGGGCTGGCTGGGGCTGTAAAAAAGGCACGTAAACTGGCCGGAGAGTTCCAGTCTCACGTTGATGAGATGGTGCGTGAAGCAGATCTGACAGAAGTGCGCGATCAAGTCCGAGACCTCAAAAACCTCAATGTACGTAATCGGATCATGAAGGCCATTGATTCGGATGGTACGTTAAGCAGTTCTTTCGCACCTCCGCCACAAATTGCTGAACAGCATATTCCTGCGGGCCCTCGTGCATTGGACATGCCAGCTTCCAGCACACAAAGCACAACCAATGTTTCTGCTTATGTGCCCAGTACATATGAACCAGCCGTAACAGATGAAGATATTGCCAGTGCCCCGCCAGAATTGCCGCCCAATATTGTGCGCCGCATTTTGAAGGAGCAGGAACGCTTGCATCCACCCGCATTTTTGCCACCAGTGCGCGTCATGCACGGTGGGCGCAGTGTGGCGCCGGGTGAAAGATTGGGGCGTGTATCTGGCCCAAGTAGACCGGCATGGCAGCAGGATATGGATATGCAGCCAGAGCAGCCAAAAGAGGCTGAGCCAGAACAGCAAGTGGTGGATCATCAACCATGAACGAGAATGAAACCGTGGGGGAAGATCCTATTCACGATCAGCCAATGCCGTTGATCGAACATCTGCTGGAATTGCGCCGCCGTTTATTGTGGGCGGGAGCGGCTTTTATTCTGTGTTTTGCGCTGTGTTACCACTACGCGGGTGATATCTATCTGTTTCTGGCGCGCCCATTGGGTGAAATTATGCGCCAGCAGGGTGAGCAGCCGCATCTTATTTATACGGCGCTGTATGAGGCATTTTTTACCTATATCCGTGTAGCGTTTTTTGGGGCGGCGTTCCTCTCTTTTCCCGTTGTGGCCATGCAGGCATGGATTTTTATAGCCCCCGGCCTTTACCGATCGGAAAAACGCGCTTTTGCACCTTTTTTAATTGCAACGCCCATTCTGTTTCTGGTTGGGGCCTCTTTGGCCTATTACTTCATTTTTCCTATCGCGTGGCGTTTCTTCCTGTCGTTCCAAACAGCAGGCGCTGGGCATGATGGGGTGCAGATTGAACTGCAAGCCAAGGTTTCCGAATACCTTTCTCTGGTTATGAAGCTGATCATGGCCTTTGGTGTGGCGTTTGAATTGCCGGTGGTGCTTACACTTCTGGCGCGTGTGGGCATTGTTACGGCGGATATGCTGCGCCGTTTCCGCCGCTATGCCATTGTAGGTGCCTTTGTTATTGCCGCTATTCTGATGCCGCCAGATGTCATTACCCAGATCGGTCTGGCCGTGCCCTTGGTCTTACTTTACGAAATTTCCATTATCTGCGCGCGCTTGGTTGAACCTAAGTTTAAGGCGAGCCAAGCGGAAGATACGTCCAACACCCAGCAGGAGGTTCCCTAACCCATGCATGATATTCGCGCCCTGCGGGCTGATCCCGCTGCTTTTGATGCTGATCTTGCCCGCCGCGGGATTGAGCCGGTTTCGGCTCGGCTGCTGGCATGGGATGAAGAACGCCGCCAAGCACAAACTGTGTTGCAGGAAAAGCAGGGCCGCCGGAAAGCGCTGGCGCGTGAAATTGGCACATTAAAGCGGAGTGGTGGCGATAGCAGTGATCTGGAGGCCGAAGGTTTGGCCTTGCGCGCAGAAATGGAAGCGCTGGAAGAACAGGTCAATACTCTGGGGCGTGAAAGCACAGCCCTTCTGGCCAACCTGCCAAACCGTTTGGATGCCACCGTGCCAGAAGGCCCGGATGAAAGCGCAAACGTGGTGCAGCATGAATGGGGCACAAAGCCTGCCTTTACGTTTACACCCAAGCAGCATTTTGAACTGGGTGAAACGTTGAAGCAGATGGATTTTGCAACAGCCGCCAAGCTTTCCGGCTCACGTTTTGTGGTGCTGCGTGGTGGTATTGCCCGTCTGGCACGTGCCCTAGGCCAGTTTATGCTGGATCTGCATGTAACAGAGCATGGATATACGGAAACGCAGGTGCCCGTCATGGTGAATGATGATGCCATGTACGGAACAGACAAACTGCCAAAATTTGCAGATCAATCCTTTCGCACGGAAGATGGCCGCTGGCTTATTCCCACAGCAGAGGTGCCGCTTACGGCTTCTGTTTCTGGGGATATTTTGGAAGCTTCGGCACTGCCACTGCGTATGACAGCGCTAAGCCAATGCTTTCGGAGCGAGGCAGGAGCCGCCGGGCGCGATGTGCGCGGGATGCTCCGTCAGCATCAGTTTGAAAAAGTGGAAATGGTTTCCGTAACCACGCCAGAAGAAAGTGATGCCGAGCATGAGCGTATGACGCGCTGTGCAGAAAAAGTTCTGGAAAAGCTGAATATCCCATATCGCCGTATGCTGCTATGCGCTGGAGATACCGGGTTTGGCGCAGCAAAAACCTTTGATCTGGAAGCATGGCTGCCGGGGCAAGATGCTTGGCGGGAAATTTCTTCATGCTCCAATACGCGGGATTTTCAGGCCCGGCGCATGAACGCCCGTTATCGCCCACAGGCAGGGGCCGCACCTGCTTTTGTGCATACGCTGAATGGTTCTGGCCTTGCTGTAGGCCGCACCCTTATTGCGGTAATGGAAAACTATCAGAACGAAGATGGCTCTGTGACCGTGCCGGATGTTCTGCGCCCATATATGGGGGGCACTGAAAAAATCAGTTAAGGGCAAGGCTTAGATACAATGGTTTCCAAACCCTCCTTATACTTGGCAATTGCCATTGTATCTGAAGTGATCGGCACATCCTTGCTCACAGCCTCGCACGGGTTTGCGCGCTGGGGATACGCTATTGCCAGCTTGGCAGCGTATGGGTGTGCCTTTTATTTTCTGTCCATTCCGCTCAAAACTATTCCAACAGGCATTGTTTATGCCATCTGGAGCGGGGTTGGCATTGTGCTTGTTTCTGCTATTGGCGCTTTGTTTTTCAAGCAGATGCTGGATACACCAGCCCTTATTGGCATTGGCCTGATTATGGCCGGGGTGCTGGTGATCAATGTGTTTTCAGGTTCCATACAACATTAACGTGCGGAACTGATGGTTTTAATAACCAACCCCGGTGTGAGCACCTGTGGCAGTGTTACGGGTGTTCCGTTAGCTGGAATGAACAGGTAAAAAGGCACGCCATCGCGCCCATGCTGGCGTAGGAAAGCCGTAATAGCGGCATCATGTGTCGTCCAGTCTCCGCGCAACAGGGTGACATTCTGGGTTTTGAAGGCTTCGCGCACTTCCGGCACATCTAACGCCACGCGCTCGTTTACCAAACAGGTAATGCACCAGGCAGCCGTCATATCTACAAACACATTTTTTCCGCTGGCATGTAGGGTTTGTAGCTTAGTGGCGGAAAAAGCTTCTACGCCTTCAGGCAAGGGCATGCCTTGTGCGGAAGAAGGTGGCGCAGTTTGTTGCCGTAATATGGGCAGCATGGATAATGCGCCAAGCAATGCCAATAAAGCCAAGCCGTGCAGGGCAAAGCGTTTGCGATTAGATAATGTGTTCTGGTGTGTTTGGGCCAAACCATAAACCCATGCAGCCAAACCTAAAAGCACCATGCCGGACCCAAGCAACACAACTATGGAAGCACCACCTTCCAGCGTGGCAACCCATAGCAACCACACGCAGGATGCCAACAGAGGGAATGCCAGAAACTGGCGCAAATAAACCATCCATGCGCCGGGGCGGGGCAACATTCTGGCGCAGGAAGGGTAAGTTGCAATCAACAGATAAGGCAGCGCCAACCCCAACCCGAGTGCGGCAAATACGGTAAGCCCGGCAATTGGGGGGCCAGAAAGTGCCCCCGCAATAGCCACGCCCATAAAAGGGGCGGTGCAAGGTGAGGCCACAACAACAGCAAGCACGCCTGTTAAAATATCATTCCACAAGCTGTGGCGCGTATGTGGCGTGCTGCTGATAGAAACGGCAGAAAAAGAAAATACGCCCAGAAGATTCAGGGCCATGGCAAAAAGGAGCCAACAGATCATCCCCACAAAAAGAGGGGATTGAAACTGAAAGCCCCAGCCCGTTGCCGCACCTGTCAGGCGTGCTGCCATCATGATTGCGCCCAGAAGGGTAAAACTGCCAATAACCCCAACTGCATAACAGGATGCGCTCAGGATCTGTTCTCGCCTTGCGGCGTGGCCTAGCCGGGTGATTGCCAAAGCCTTCATGGCCAGAATGGGAAAGACACATGGCATCAGGTTAAGGATAAGGCCGCCTATAAAGGCAAACAGCATTTGCTGTATAAAGCTGGGGGAAGCAGCGAGCGTATTTTCTGGTGTATCAGTTAATGCACCGGGGCTGGCATTTATTTGCAGCGCGCGTTCTGTGCCCGCTTTGTCCTTCAAAACCACAATGCCAGCTAAGGACCGCAGGGCAGAAAAATCCGCAGTCGGTTTAAGGTGCAGTGTGACAGAGCCGTTGTGAATAGTGGGTTTTTGTTCGGCGGCTTCGGCAATTTTTCCTTGCTGCTCTGGCATGAACCACGCATCGGATACGGATGTGGGGCTCAGATCCTTGCCAGTCAGCTGTAAAATACCATTGGAGGAAAAGGTTGCTGTGTAAGGTGAGGGCACAGCCGAGTGCTGTGAGGTTTGCTCAAATAAAGGCGCTTGAGCGGAGGGCGTTGGAGAGCCTTTATTCAGCGTAAGCGCAAGATCAGCTTCCTCTGGCACGCAGACGTGCTCGCACACCAGCCAGTTTGCATGCGCCTTAATGTTTATTTTGTCTGATTTCTGGTCTGCGGTCTGAAGGGGGAGGTCCAGAGGCAGAATAACATCGCCTGTATAGGCGTAAGACATTAACGAAGAATCGGGAATGCGCTGAGGCACCGGCCAATGAATGGTTTGCGTGCTGCCTTGCAGCGCGCCATCAGCATTTATGGTGATAGTTGGCGGATCTCCCGCATCTCCCGGATTTTGCCAGTAGGTGTGCCAGCCGTTTTGAAGCTGAAGCCGCAAGGCAATATGTAAGGGAGCACTGGCATCAGCGGTATCAGATGCTGTTATCAGGCTTGCTATGCTATGGCCGGTTTTAATCTGTGGGCTTTCCGCTGCGATTGCTGAAGCATTGGAAAAAACACACGCCATCATCAAAATGACTACAGAGCCAGCCCGCCAGCCTGTAAAGCTACGCCTGTTCCGCCTTGCCTGCATCCAGGCAAGAGAATGAGATAGGCCAGAAGCAGTAAGACGTGGGAAGGGCATAACAGGCAAACTCATGGTGCATTCTGCGATAAGGAGCGCGCAGCATAGGCCAAACTTGCCTGTAATTGTAACCTGCTGTTGGTGAAAGCAAAGGATGCAGAAAAAGCAGTTAGTGTTCTGCCTCTCCTTCGGCATCTGGCTGCAGTACAAACAGGCGTGAACAATAGGGGCATACAGTTTGATGTCCGCCAATTTTCAGCCATACGCGGGGGTGTCCAAGTTCGCTTAAGCCGCCATCGCAGGCAATTTTGCGTTTGTCCACCATAATGGTTTCAACATGCCCCAGTTTGGGGTGTGGCACAGGGTTGGCAGGCTGTATCAACATAGGTGTGGTATCCCCTTTTTGCTATGATGCCTAAATGAAAGACATGTGCAGGCTGTGTGCATGATAGCTGTGTGGGCTGTGGTTTTGCACCTTTCTTATCTTCCCATGCGCGTGAGCAAGTATGGTCGCTATTGCTGCGCATTACTGGTTGTGTTTTTGAGTATGACAGGATGCAGCATGAAACTTCCTGATCCCCCCAAGCCTCCACCACGCTTTGCGGCAGCCGCCCGGTTGGTTCCGCCTGACCGTATGTTTACTCTGTCGGATGGTGCAGCTCTTCCTGCGCGCGTATGGCAGGCGCAAGGGCAAGCTCGTGGCATATTGCTTGCGCTGCATGGGTTTAATGATAGCCGTGATGCATGGGAGCAACCTGCGCCATTTTTTGCCGGGCAGGGTATAACCGTGGTGGCCCCAGACCAACGCGGGTTTGGAGAAGCCCCAAACCGTGGAGAATGGGCAGGTTCAGACCGCATGGTGCAGGATGTGCGGGAGGAAATAGCCATTCTTCAGCAAGAAAACCCGCAAATACCGCTCTATCTTACGGGCGAAAGCATGGGAGGCGCTATTCTCATGCTTTTGATGTCTGGCGCGGATGCACCATCTGTTGCAGGCACATTGCTGTTGGCACCCGCTGTGTGGAATCTGGGCCTTGGGGCCGATATTCCACTGGATGTTCTGGCAACGCTTTTTCCGCACCATTTGGTAACAGGGCGGGAACTGCCCGTGCACGTGGTGGCAAGTGATAATCCGGCAGCTCTTTTGCGCCTGTATTTTGACCCGCTTACTCTGCGAGCCACCCAGCTTGAGGCTTTACGTGGGTTGGTAAGCTTGATGAAACAGGCAGCCACAGCAGCACCGCAAATTAAAGGGCAGTTGCTTTGTGTGTATGGAGATAAAGACCAACTCGTGCCTTCCAAGGCAATGGCTAAAGTATGGGAAACTCTGCCCAAAGGCACACGGTTGGACCTGATTTCCGGCGGGCATCATTTGTTGCTGCGCGACAAAAACGGAAAACAGGTGATGCAGGACATGCTGACCTGGATAACGCAGCCAGACAGCTTTTTACCATCAGGTGGAGATGTAGCCGCCAGTGCATGGCAGGCACAAAACCCGGCAAAGACAGAGGGAAAGTGGTTTCCGGCCTCATGGTTGGATGGTTTGGCGCGTTAAATCCATCCAGACAGAATGACAAAGCCAGAATAAGAAAAAATCTATCTACAGGAAGTTATCAGGATAATGCAGATAGAGGCTTGGCAAATACCCCCGAATTGCGTTAGGGAAGGCGCACGGACCCGTAGCTCAGCTGGATAGAGCGTTGCCCTCCGAAGGCAAAGGTCGCGCGTTCGAATCGCGCCGGGTCCACCATCCTTTGAAATTATTGGCGATTTTCTGCGGTATTCTGCAAAAGTTAGACACTTTTGTGGTTTCGGTTAGACAGTGTGCCTTATTTTTTGCGTCGGTAATGGTCTTTTGCATCTTCTAACAAGCTACGCAGGCTTGCGCGCGGGGAAGCAATAAACCCGATAAAACCCAAAAATACGGTAATACCCGCGCCACTCCCCAAGTTGGCTCCTGTTTGAGAGGAAGATGCGCGTTGGGTTACCCGATCTGTGTTTGGTGTGTCGTTTTTAGGTTTGGGCATACGGCGCATTCTCTCGGGCAGTAAGTGTCTCAGCACCAAATATGTAAGACCGTGAACAGGGCTGAAAAACCATTATTTCATGGGGGCAGCCAGAACATGCAGATATGTGCATATTTTTTCTATGAGCGCTTGGTCTGGAGCAGAAGGAATGACATCTTCCTGTTTCAATCTATTTAGAAGATCCTGAGTTTGTTGCATGCGCATAGAGCTGCCAGACGCCCAGATGCGAAGGATTTTTTTGAGTTCGGTTTTTAAGGCCGCGGGAAGCGTTTTGTCTTTCACTGTATCCCGTAGAAAAATCAGATACAGGCCTTTCACCATGTATAAGATTTGTTCCTGAATATACTGCTCCGTCTTTCGCTGAGGGAGAGCTTTGGAGGTATTGATAATTCTCACAAGGCTTTCGGCATTTCTGGAAAGCCAGATATGGGGTTGGGTTTTATCACCCGTACGTGCCAGATGGTTCAGGCTTTTTTCAATCCATCGGCGTGTGCGGCGCATGTGGGAATCAAGCCGGAAGGGAAAGATAATCAGAAAAGTCCACCGGGTGAACAACACAGCGCCCAGAAACGCTAGGGTGGTATTGAAAAAAGATTGTTCATCAAATCGTCCCTGATTGGCAGGGCCTAGCAGCACTGGTAGGAACATGTTGAATGAAAAAGCATATCCTGCTGTTTGTGTGTGGCGCGCGGCCAGTCCACCAATAATCATTGGAATAAACAGTAGCAGGACCAGAAGTTCTGGTGCCGTTATGGCGGGAATAACAAGTAACGCGTACAAAGCTGCAATTAACCCGCACCATAAAGCACCCTTGAAAAAAGGAGCAGCCGCTAAAAGCGGATTTTCACGCGTAGCCAGCAAGCCATATACGAGCGAAACAAAAGAAAAAAACGTAGGGCCTGCGGGCCATGCGGTTACTTCCCAAACAAGCCAAGCCCCAAGAATACCCAAGCAGGCCCGGATACCGTTATCCATTGCCTCTACGGCATGTCTGCGAGATTGCAACCTGAAGCGGAAATGATCTCCTGATTTTGGGTACATACAGGCCTGAATGTGCTGGCGAATTGCGGCTTCATCAGCCTGCATGGTGTGGTTTGTTGGTGTGAGTTGATGTGTTAGGGCAAGGCCATATCCGCGGGCCAGCATGGTAATCATGCCTGCAAAAGCAGCGCGTGCGTGATCTGCGGCATGAGAATGTGGGCCCATTTCCAGCGCATCATATTCTGCACGCGCATTGGCACTGAGAAGTGCAGATAATGCAGGCTCCAGTGTGATGGCGCGAGGGCGATGGATAAGTGAAGCAATACCTTGGTTTGTGCTGAGCAGGGTTGTGCTCAGGCGCTCTAAAAGGCGTTTTTGCGCGTGTTCCTGCAAGCCCGGCATAAACAACACGGCCAAAGTGGCCTCACACACAATTCCCAAGATAATGTAGGAGCTACGGGCCATGGCGATATCAAAGATATTGTCTGGCTGCATAATGGCGCCAGATGCCACAATGGCCGAAGTAAAGCTGGTAACCAGCAAGCCATAGGCACGGTAACCGGTGCCAAAAGTTGCCAATCCGCAGCACACGCCAATCCACAGTGCAAGACTGCAAAAAAACAGGCCGGGTTCTTGGGGAAATGCTGCAATCAATACAAAAGCGGCGCAGCAGCCAATAAGCGTGCCAACAATACGCCACCGTGCTTTTGAAAGACTTTCCCCGCGGGAGGAAAGAGCCACCACCCATACAGTCAGTGGTGCCCATTGGGGGCTGTCTAGCTCCATCCACATGGCAATTAGCAACGAGAGGCAGGCCGCACTCGCGGTACGGAGTGCGAACAGAACATCTGGCACGCTAGGTGCCAGCAGCCACGCTAAAGCTGATTTGTTAAAAGGTTGCCCTATAGCGGCGGTAAGTGTGCGCATAACGTTTCCTGCAGGTCGGAAAACGCACGCTGCCGGATACAAAAACAGCCGTCCAAGTGTTTGTTGTAATTATATCATAAGTAATATTTATGATGAAAACACAACAAATTCAGTGAACATTTTAGATAGAGTAAGAGTGGTGAAAATCCAACTTCTGTAAAATTTCCCAGGCGCGCATGGATAGGGTGGGCATAATAGTTTGTTGCAAGCGCACAACGCCGACATCAGGGGTGGGCAGATTTTCTAACAAACGTGTTTGTAATATGCTGCTCCGTTCAGGAAGAGCCGCCACCGGCAAGATTGTTGCAAGGCGGCTGGCAAGTACTTCTGTATGCAAGAGTTCCATAGCATTTGTTTCTAGCATGATATGGGGTCTTATGCCCGCTTCACGAAACGCGGCATCTATAAATTGCCGACTACGCATCTGTGGGTTGAGAAGCCCCAAAGGCAACCGGCTGATTGCTTCCCATGAACAATGGCGCGTGTGAGGCAGTGCTATGCCCTCGCCAGCAGCTAATACGTGCTGTTCTTGATAGAGGGCGTGCGTATCAAAAGGTCCTTCTGGGGGGATCTGATCCAGATACATCAGGCCAAGTTGGATCTGGTGTTCTCTGAGTTGGTGTAAAATTTCGGCGTTGGAACAAACCGTGATGCTTACATGTAAAGCCGGAATGGCGGCTCTCAGGCTCTCTATCAGTAATGGTATAACCTGCATGGTGGGGGGCATAATGCCAATAGCTATGGAACCACCGGCGACATCCTGAGCAAAGGCAGCCTCTTGGCGCAAATTCGTTAAGTCTGAAACCGTTTGGCGTGCCCATGCCAGAACACGTTGGCCTTCTTCCGTCAGACCATTAAAGCGCCTGTTCCGATTTATAATGGTAATTCCCAGTTCGCTTTCTAACTGGCGTATCCCGGCAGAAAGCGCGGGTTGAGAAACACCGCAATGCTCTGCCGCGCGTGAAAAATGGCGATATTTGTCTAGGGCAATCAAATAAGAAAGCTGGCGTAAAAACATGGTTTGAAATGAACCTAATGAATGCTCAAGAAAGTAAAGTGCGTGCGAGTGGGATAACGGTGTCCTTTGTAAATGGCGCCAAAGGCAGATCATCCGCAAAACCAAAAGGGTTAATCCATATAATTTGCTCTATCTCAGCTGCGGGTGAAACCATTTCTGTCTGAATAGGTAATTGGAATAGTTCGGCTTCAATAATGTGGTCGGGTTCATTGGCTGCTGGAGCACGAAAGCGGCCAATATGGTTGTGTACAGAAACAGAAACTGTCAGCGATATTTCTTCCTGTAGCTCGCGCTCCAGTGTTTGTTCTGGTGTTTCGTGCGTTTCACGCTTGCCTCCGGGTTGCATAAAAAAGTGTGTTCCCTGTTTCCGAACCAACAGAATGTTTTTGGCAGGGGAAACGAGCAAGGCAGTCGAAAGATAGATTGTTCGAGGAGAGGAAGGCATAAAAATTTCTCCTGCAAAATAGGGAATAAAGCGTGTGTAACCTGAAATCAGGTGCGCCGTTAGGGCAGAAAATTCAGTTTATTTAAAAGTGCTACAGAAAGGTAATCTCACGGTAACCTAGGAAAACTGCCATTTTTGAGGCTGTAGTCGTTCTGCGAGGAATCGGTTTTTCATAAGGATATTGTTTATTTTCAGCTAGTTACATTTTTTTTGGGGATGGGTGTTGACGACGTATGTTTATGGGGTGTAGAAGCTGCTTCACCGAGACGGAGTGGTCTTGGCGGGTTTAGGAAGATCTGCTAGGTTATTCGGCTCTTTTGGTCTTTGACAAGA